>JAUWFS010000201.1:0-6053 GCA_030606805.1 Deltaproteobacteria bacterium | reverse complement strand
AAAGTCAATGCTTTATTTTCGTGGATTGCTAACCCCTTTTTCAATAAGCGCATAGGGGTAGGGGAAGGTTGGTGCAGAGCGGGAAAATATTGGTGCCAGGTCTACACCCTTGACGCAAGGCGTGAGTTGAGGCCGGATCTTTTTTAGTCAACTGGCCTACATGCTTATAAATGAATCTTGCATCACTGTCCTTTTCATAAGGATCGCTCTTTATCATTCTGTCTTTTTTTTCAATTTTTGTAACAATTTAGTTTTTCGGCTGAGCTGAAGGTTTTCGGCAATTTTTTGAACCGACAATCCTTTTTCATCCTTGGTAACAACTGGATATTAGATATAAGAAATCGCATACTATATATTATATACCTTGTGCCATCTGACCACAATATATAGGCACTTTAGACGTAAAAATGGCTTATATCAAATATCCAGATCGTAAAATTAAGCTTGACAGATTAAATTGAATACGTTTTAAATGTTTTAAATGTTTTATTAGTTTTGTTATCTCATTTTTTCAGTTGCTCAAAAGAAACAATTGATTTTTTTTGGGTCAGGCTGATCTGTACAAAAACAGGGAAGATACAATGTTTGTCTGTATATATGAACGCAACGCGAAGTTTGTTTATCAAAAAGCATGAAAAAAAATTTTTACACCATTCCCGAAGCAGCCGAAATTTGTGTTGTCGGCCGAACCACCATGTGGCGATGGGTCAAATCCGGAAAGTTAAAAGCAGTTGCCGGCCCAGGGGGGCATTATAGAATTTCAAAAAATGATTTGCACTCATTTGCCCGCCAGCACGGAATCGCTTCTGTATCCGGGACTTTTTTTCCAGGTGCCAGAATTCTTATTGTTGATGACAAAGCTGCCGTGCGTGATAGTTTATTTCAGATCCTTACAACGAGCGGCTATCTGGTAACAATGGCTGTGGACGGTTTTGATGCCGGAATTAAGGTCAGTGAGTTCAACCCGGATTTGATTTTGATGGACCTGGTGATGCCTAGGATGGATGGGGCCGAAGCTTGCCGGCGAATCAAGGATAATCCCGATACTTCCGGTATAAAGGTACTGATGATAACCGGTTTTGATACTCCTGAAAATCGGGAGAAGGTCAAGCAGGCAGGGGCTGACGGGTATCTACTCAAACCAATTGGTATGGATGTGCTGCTGGAGAAGGTGAAAGATCTTTTAAGCATGCCTCTCGGGCACAGTTAATTGATTGTCGATTGCTGACCTCGGATTCAGGAGTTCTGCTAATTTTAAAGCTGCACAAGAGATCGGTAATGTTTTTTGGGATGCAGCGATTCACCACCGTACACTTTTTCATCCTTCTTGGTAACATGTGACTATTATTCTAAACGATTCCGGATTGAAACATTTTTTTTTGACCATAAGAGCCGTAGATCTGATGATCAGAAATTTACAAATTCATAAATTGAACCACTAACGAACTGGGGTCAATAGAAAAATACATAATCCTGATAGGTTTTTTCTTGACGATCTCTAATGCACTCAAATCCCGCTAAAAGCGGGATTTTGAAATTGATCACACCTGAAGCTCATGCACGCCCGGTTTTTGTTTTTTAGCGAGCCCTAAAGCTAAAATGTTACAATCATTTTAATTTATTAGTAATCAAAGAGTTTAATAATTCCGGGATTTGAGGATTTATAAATGACATTAGATTATAATCATTTGTATCTAAAATATTTTGATATTGTTTGGCTTTCGTCTGTTGATGGACCAAATATAAGAGTGACACTTTTTTTACAAGGATGCAATCTTCGCTGTCCATGGTGTCACTCTCCTCATTCCTGGTCTTGTAATGGAGAATTGCTATATTTTGACAACCGTTGCTTAAAATGTTCTGCGTGTGTAAAAGCTTGTCCGGCAGAGGTGCATAAAATATCAGATAATATTCATTCTATAAATCGGGAAAGATGTATAAAATGCAGACAATGTATAAATAGTTGTCCTATGTCAACAGACGGAAAATGGAAAGAAAGCGCCTTAGGTTTTGCTGGAACAGATATGAAAATTAATGATTTATTTCAGCTTTTATTGCCACAGCTTTTATTGCTGAAAAATATTGGAGGTATAACAATATCAGGGGGCGAACCGCTTATGCAGGCAAAAGCCGTGCGAGAACTTCTGATTTTATGTAAAGAAAAAGAAATTAACACATCAATCGAAACCTCTTTGTCTCTGGGCTTTGAAAAAATTAAACCGCTTATCAATCTTGTCGATCATTGGCTGATTGGATTAAGACCAGTTGAAAATAAAAATTTGAATATCGGTGACATAGATATTATTGAAAAAAATATTAAGCTTCTCGTTTCTTTTAGCGCTGATGTGACAATAAGATTTCCCGTTATTCCTAATTACACAGACAATCAAGATTGTTACAGCAGAATAAAACAAATAATGGAAAATAATAATATAAAAAATATAGATATTATTCCATATAACTTCTTAGCAGATCACTATTATAAGGCAATGGGAATTGAATATCCATTGGGAGATATGAAAGATATGGATAAATATGATATTAATAAAGCTGAAAAATATTTTGCTAAATACAAATTTAATACTAGCATAATAACAGGAGGAGTTTTATGATTAAAACAAAAAAAATAACAGAGAGAATTCAACAGTTGCTTAAAGCTATGAATGAAAATGCATGGCAGGATCGTTCAGATCAATGGCTAAAACCGGCAACGTTAAAAGATATAGCTAAAGAGTACCCAGACGAAAGTGTTATAGTAAGAAGAGCTATGGCTATTGCCGAACTGCTTAAAACTATGTCAAGTTCTGATAATTCTGAAGCAAAATATCACTATAGAATTGCTGAAGGAGAACTTATAGTTGGCGTTATAGCACTTGGCTCTCTTGGTCTTGGAAAGGTTTTTCCAAATTATATTACAGAAAATGAAAAAAGTGTTTCCACAATTTCACAACGCTCGGAAATGGCTCTGTTTGGACACGATTCTGTAAATTATGAAGAACTTGTAAGGCATGGATTGAAAAAAATTATTAGTGAATGTGATGAAAAAATAAAAAGTTTCGCACAGCATTTAATTGACACTAAGCATTTGATCGGGGTTTGTGAAAAGGTTGAAAATAATAGTTCTAACTTAAATAAAATCTCTGCCGGTTTACTCTATGCAGCTAAGGATAGTGATGATGCCAATATTAAACTCGCCATAGAAAATCTTCATAAAGGAGATAACTTAGAAAATGGAAAAAGGGATAGAACTTTTAGTGGTGAAATAAAATCTTTCTTTGAAGTGCTGAGCGGATTAAAATCAAAGACCGGTGATACTGCTAAAAAATATAAAGATATGAATCATAAAGAGCAGTATGAAGTGATGGAGCTGGTTGCAACGATGAAGGACAAAGTTAAAGATAAGATGAGCATAATACAAGACAAAAAAGATTTTTATGAAGCTGTAAAAATATCATGTGAAGGAGTAATTGAGTACGCACAAAATTATGCTGATTTGGCACAAAAGAATGCTGAGCATGAAAAAAACAAAGACAGGCAAACTGAACTTGTGGAGATAGCCAGAATCTGCAGGAAAGTTCCTAAAGAAAAAGCAGAAACATTTCATGAAGCCTTACAAAGTATCTATTTTGTACATCTTGCACTACATAGTTCAATGAATCAATTATCACTGGGAAGGCTCGACCAGGTACTTAAAACTTATTATAAAGAGGAAGAGGAAGAGAAAGAGAAACAGCTTGAACTTTTTGAATGTTTCATAATCAAATGTGCCGAAAGATTAATACTGGATGCAAATACTTTTTTAAAGCAGGATCATGTAGATTACGGAACAAGCTTAATAACAACACCGGTTCCTTTAGATCAGTGGGCGGAGGCAAATGAGTTTCTTCAAAATATTATTATAGGAGGAGTTACTCCGGAAGGAAAAGATGCTGTTAATGAAATGACATATCTTATTTTAAAAGCATATCAGGATACAAAGCTTTTTACTCCCACTTTAAATGCAAGGATCAGTAAAGACCATACTACCGCTCAGGAACAAAGGTATATAAAAGAGATAGCAAAAACACTTTATATAACTGAAAACGGAATGCCTGTTATCGGAAATGATGAAGTACTTATTAACGCATTACATAAGTATTCGGATGTTCCTTTAAATGAAGCCCGGGATTATGTTATTGATGGATGTTGGGAACCGCTCCTTAATGGAAGTTGCGACTGGACATTCAGGTTGTTTAATATGCTAACTGCACTGGAATGTGCATTAAATGGGGGAGCAGCATTAAGTAATAATCCATACTTGTTGCGTGGTGAAAAACTTAGTTGCAAAACACACCTGTTTGATAATGATAATGAATTTGATTTTGAAAAATTGAAAAACGCATTAAAAGAACAAATCAAATTTTTTACCGATCAGGCAGTACTGAGCATTTACAAACTGTATTTAATTGATCAGGCAATAAATCCTACACCGCTATATTCGGCATTACTTAAAGGATGTATGAATACAGGGCGAGATAAAACCTGGGGTGGCTCCGATTACCGTCTCGCAGGAGTAATTTCGGCAGGAGTACCCCAAACAATCAGTACTCTGGCAGCTATCAAAAAATGGGTGTTTTGCAAGGGCGATAAAAACCCGGATAATAAATTCCTTATATCTGAAGTGCTTGATGCCTTGAGAAATGATTATAAGTCGGAAAACAAAGCTGAAAATGAAAGATTTGCCACCATGAAGAAAATGTTTCGATCGGCTTCACCAAAATTTGGTAGTAACGATCCTGAAACAAACGAGATTTCTAAATGGTTATTAGATACTTTCTATCAATCAGTGCAAGTTTCAAAAAAGTTGGGCAAAGAAATATTTTACAACCATTTACCAAAAGACAAAGAGAAAGCAAGACAAATAATATCATTAAGAGCTCTCGCAGGATATGCGGGTTCTTCGCTCAAAGAAGAGTTTTATAAGGATTTCAAAAATTTTAATATTACTGCAGGGATAGGAACTTTTGAATTGTTTGTTTTAATAGGAATGGGAAATGCCGCTTCAGCCGATAGATTAAGGGGAGAGCCTCTGGCTCGGAATTTTGCTCCAATCGCAGCTAATCAGGATTTTTCTGTTGGCCATATTTTGTCTTCTTTCAAAGATTTGGGGCTTGACAGATTTGGAGGAGGAGTTATTGCAGATATTTGTGTTGATAAAAACACTTACCCTAAAGAAGAGAAAATGAAACTGGCTTTTTTTGAAAATATTATTAGGCATTTTCTTAAACATAAAGGGAATATGCTAACTGTAACAGTTGCCAATCCCATAGAGTTACAAAAAATTTATGATCTCTGTGAAGAAGCCAGAAGCGGAGATCAAAAGGCGTTAGATAACCTTCATAAATATAATAATGTAAATGTTCGTGTTGCAGGCTACCAGGCACCGTTTATAACTTTACCAAAGCCTCATCAGGAAAAATATGTTGAAAGAAGTATTCTAAGCAAAAATTAAGTCTGTTCTGTATTAGGGCTCGGAAAAAAATAACTTGGCATTTTTGCATCCCGACTTTACCATATCTTTAAGCGATCTTCAATCGCAAAAGTCCTCGAAATAGCTCGCTATTTCTGCGGTTTTGCTCAATCAGATCGATTAAATCTACGGCAAATTCAGGCGCAAATTCTACCAAGTTATTTTTGACCGAGTCCTTAGGAAACCGCCGGATTTCTGATATCCTTTTTTTCGGACATAAGGCCATAGAAAACGATATTAACCAATTCATCGAGATAATACTCAATCCGCTCTTCGCTTTCTTGAACGAACCAGTTAAGCTCGAATCCCCTCAAGCCATGGCCAATAGCCGTGGCTGCCAAGGGAACATTATTAAGACGAAAAAATATGCCGTCAAGGAACTTTTCCCAAATTTATCAAACTCGAGCCCGGCCGCTCTATTCAAGCCACAAGGAACTTGTCAATATTAGAAACTGAGGCCCATATTCAAAAAAAACGTAAAGTCCGCGCCCGACTCACAAGAATCAAAGATATCTTCCACACCACCGATTTGGATAAATATTCC
>JAUWFS010000241.1:0-3923 GCA_030606805.1 Deltaproteobacteria bacterium | reverse complement strand
AGAACAATTCTTTTTTACTTCAGAATCTGTTACTGAAGGGCATCCTGACAAGGTTGCCGACCGCATATCGGATTCCATTCTTGATGCCATTATCGAGAAAGATAAAAATTGCAGGGTTGCATGTGAAACTCTTGTAACAACCGGCCTGGCATTTATCGCAGGTGAAATTACAACAGAATGCTATGTTGATATCCCTCAGATTGTTCGGGAAACAATTCGTGATATAGGATACCATTCTTCCAAGATGGGATTTGACTGGCAAACATGCTCGGTAATTACCAGCATAGACCATCAATCGCCGGATATTGCTCAGGGTGTAAATGTTGGAGAGGGCTTGTTTAAAGATCAGGGTGCAGGAGATCAAGGGCTTATGTTTGGGTTTGCAACCGATGAAACTCCTGAATTAATGCCGATGTCCATAATATATGCTCACAAGCTATGCCGTCGTCTCGCAAAGCTTAGAAAGAACGGTTCTCTTGATTTTCTCCGGCCTGACGGGAAATCCCAAGTTACAATCGAATATGAAAATGGTTCGCCAAAACGTGTTGATGCCGTGGTGATAGCCGCACAGCACAAACCAGACATAGAATATGAAGAACTGAGAGAAGCTATCATAGAAGAGGTTATAAAAAAGGTTATCCCCAAAGAAATGAGAGATGGGGATACCAGTTATTTTATAAATGCTACAGGCAAGTTTGTAGTTGGCGGTCCCATGGGAGACTGTGGTCTTACGGGCAGAAAAATTATTGTTGATACTTATGGCGGGCAGGGCAGCCATGGCGGCGGATGCTTTTCAGGAAAGGATCCTTCCAAGGTTGATCGCAGTGCATCTTACATGGGCAGGCATATTGCAAAAAATGTTGTTGCAGCCGGTCTATCAAAAAAATGTGAGGTGCAGATAGCATATGCCATAGGAGTGGCGGAGCCGGTTTCCGTTATGGTAGATCTGATGGGCACGGGAGTTGTACCCAAATCCAGAGTTAAAGAAATAATTAAAGAGGTTTTTGATTTAAGGCCTGCAGCAATAATTGAATATCTTGATCTTTTGCGGCCGATTTATAAGAATACCTCGGCATATGGCCACTTTGGCCGGACTGAGCCGGAATTTACCTGGGAAAAAACAAACATGAAAGATATTATTAGAAAAAAAGCAGGGCTATAAGGGCTATAAAGGAGATAATAAGATATAATGAATTATGATATTAAGGATATTAAGCTTGCAAAGCAAGGCGCTCTTCGAATTGAATGGGCAAACCAGAGCATGCCTGTTCTGAACCGCATAAAGGAAAGGTTTGCAAAGGAAAAACCATTAAAAGGCTTAACTCTTGCTGCCTGTCTTCATGTAACAACTGAAACAGCATCTCTTATGAAAACATTAAAAGCAGGGGGCGCCATGGTTTTTCTTTGCGCTTCAAACCCCCTAAGCACACAGGATGATGTGGCGGCATCTCTTGTAAAGAATGACAAAATTTCTGTTTTCGCCATAAAGGGTGAGAATAATAAAACATATTACAGTCACATTAATTCAGTCCTTGATGCCGGACCCCAGTACACAATGGATGATGGCGCCGACCTTGTTTCTACTATTCACTCAGAAAGGTCAGAGCTTTTGGACCAGGTGAAGGGGGGCACCGAGGAAACCACAACCGGAATTATTCGGCTTAAAAGCATGGCTGCGGACGGAGTCCTGAAATATCCTATTATTGCCGTGAACGATGCAAAAACAAAGCATTTTTTTGATAATCGTTATGGCACAGGCCAGAGCACCCTGGATGGAATCATACGCGCAACAAACCGCCTTATTGCCGGTACGAATTTCGTTATTTGTGGCTATGGATGGTGTGGGAAGGGCCTTGCGATGCGAGCAAAAGGAATGGGCGCAAATGTTATTATAACCGAAGTTGATCCCACTGCCGCTCTTGAAGCAGTAATGGATGGTTTTAGCGTGATGCCGATCAGTAAGGCAGCAAGGATCGGCGATATTTTCTGTACTGTTACCGGCAATATAAATGTTATAAGAAAAAGCCACTTTAACATTATGAAAAATGGCGCTATTATAGCAAATTCCGGACATTTTAATGTTGAGCTTGATCTCGAAGGATTAAAGAGCATTACAAAGTCTTTAAGAACAATAAGGCCTTTTGTGGATGAACATACTCTTGAAAATGGCAGAATAGTAAATGTTCTTGGCGAGGGCAGGCTTATAAATCTTGCTGCTGCCGAAGGGCATCCCTCAAGTGTTATGGATATGAGCTTTGCCAACCAGGCATTAAGTATAGAATACATGGTAAAAAGTAAAAAACCTTTTGAAAAAGATGTTTATCCGGTACCTGAAAAAATAGATATGGAAATTGCAAGAGAAAAACTGGGGGCAATTGGAATTGCTATAGATAGTCTGACTGCTGAACAGAAAAGATACCTGGCATCATGGACAATGGGAACTTAAGTCTTTAAACTAAAAAATCGCTCAATTTAGTAAGGTGTACCCATGCTTAAAGTAAAAGATATCATGACAGAAGATCTGATCACTGTTTTGCCTGATGCGGAAATCGCTCAAGCCACAAAGCTCATTTTGAAAAAAGGTATCAATGGCGTCCCTGTGGTGGATGAAATGGGAAGTCTGGTGGGGATCCTTTGCCAGAGTGACCTGATCGCGCAGCAAAAAAAGCTTCCCGTCCCCTCCTTTTTTACTATTCTTGATGGGTTTGTTCCGTTAACTTCTATAAAGCAGCTTGAAAGAGAGGCTCAGAAGATAGCGGCTACGACCGTTGCCCATGCCATGACTCCAAATCCTGTCACCGTTCGGCCCGAGACAAGTGTTGAAGATGTGGCCGCCTTGATGGTGGGTAAGAATTTCCATACCCTTCCTGTGGTGGATGAAGGGAAGCTGGTAGGGATTGTGGGAAAGAAGGATGTGCTAAAAACGCTTATGCCCTGAGCGCTGAACTTATTACAATTAATATATTATGGGAGAAACAACATGATACATCAAAGCGTGATTACTGATTTTTGTCAGAAGCAATACATGCCTAAAATCGATCCTTCGGCCTGCATTCACCCCGTTGCGACAGTTATCGGACGTGTTTCGGTTGGCAAGCGTGTTATGGTTTCGCCCTTTGCTTCGGTGCGGGGAGATGAGGGACAGCCGATTTTTGTCGGAGACGAAGCGAACGTGCAGGAAGGGGTGATCATCCATGCACTTGAAACAGAGCACAATGGCCATCCGATTGAAAAAAACCAGGTTGAAGTTGAGGGGAAAAAGTTCGCGGTTTACGTAGGCAAAAGAGTCTCTCTGGCTCATCAGGTTCAGATTCACGGCCCTGCATGTGTTGGGGATGATACGTTTGTCGGCATGAAAACGCTCGTCTTTAAAGGGAAGGTAGGAAAAAACTGTGTGATCGAACCCGGATGCATTATCATGGGGGTCAGTGTCGCAGATGGACACTATGTTCCGGCAGGAACCGTGCTGAAGGACCAGGATGCCGCTGACAACCTCCCTGTGGTTACCGATGACTATCCCCTCAAGGATCTGAACAAGGGTGTCGTGCATGTCAATACCAGCCTTGCGGACGGATATAACAAGATTAATTTGCCACAGATGATCACGCCCTGAAAGGGGGGTGAGACCTTGAACTTGAACAAAATTGAGCATTTTTCAAAGGTCTCAGTGTCCATCCTTATTGATTTTTTGGTACGCCCGGCTGGATTTGAACCAGCGGCTTCCAGCTCCGGAGGCTGGCGCTCTATCCCCTGAGCTACGGGCGCACAAATTCTCAACTAAATAATATATTTACGTTTATAAGTCAAGAATGTTGACAATTACGTAGCAATTTAGCAGCAATTCTAATTATGACTTTAGCTCAGCTTCATAAGGAAGCTTCAGACATTTTCATACTCCATCAAATTTTGCTGCAAATCGATAA
>JAUWFS010000070.1:0-13997 GCA_030606805.1 Deltaproteobacteria bacterium | reverse complement strand
TAACATCCTGGTTGTAGATGATGAAGAGTCTGTCCGACGCCTGTTAAGCCGAATGCTTGTGAGGGGCGGATACGAATGCACCCTGGCCGCTGATGCGACAGAGGCCCGTAAATTTATTAAAGATCGGAATTTCGAGATGATCTTATGCGATGTGGCTATGCCGGGGGAATCCGGCATTGATTTCATCCGATATGTTACTGCCGAATATCCGGATACAGCAACAATAATGGTGACAGCGGTAGATGATCCCGAAATTGCCGAAACAGCCCTGGAGGCAGGGATTTATGGGTATATAATTAAGCCTTTTAACGTCAATGAGTTGATCATTAACATCCGTAATTCCCTGCGTCGTCGAGAGCTTGAAGTTGCAAGTCGAGCTTACCGCAGGAACCTGGAACAGGAGGTGGAAGAACGCACCATTGAATTACGAGAAACCCTGAAAGGTGTCATTTACGCCTTGACAATGACTGTTGAATATAGGGATCCATATACATCCGGTCATCAGCAACGGGTGTCTGATCTGGCCAGTGCCATAGCAAAAGAAATGGGTTTTCCAGAAGATAAGATAATGGGGATTCGTATGGCCGGGGCGCTTCATGATATCGGCAAAATAGCAATTCCTGTAGAGATTCTCAGTAAGCCCGGTCGATTAAGCAAAACGGAATTTGATCTTATTAAAAATCACTCTCAAGTCGGCTATGATATATTGAAGTCAATAAAATTTCCATGGCCGATTGCCAAAATCGTTCTTCAACATCACGAAAGAATGGATGGTTCCGGATATCCCAACGGGCTTTTAGGTAACGAAATATTAATTGAGGCCAGGATTATAGGGGTTGCGGATGTTGTTGAAGCAATGGCATCTCACCGACCTTACAGGCCTGCCCTCGGTATTGATAAAGCTTTAGAAGAAATCTCAAATAATAAAGGTAAATATTATGACGCTGAGGCAGCAAATGCGTGTTTGAGGGTTTTTAAAGATAAAAAATTTGAGTTTAAATTAAAATAAATCCAGCCGCTAACCACTGAACATAAAACAGGGAGAAAAGAACTGGATAAGCAAATCTGAATTTATTTTTTTACAGGTATACGTACTTCACTCCTCTTGATACTTAATCGGCTGATACTGACCGTTTTTTCTCCATTCAGCTTTTTCAACACCAGTGTGCTTTCAACTACCATCCATATTTCAAGGAGAAAAACCGCCAGCCCGATGAATAGCAGCAGCCAGTTTGAAGTAATAAAGAATTTGTTAAGATTGATGAGCATAGCCCATCCGGTTATAAACAGCATGAATACCATAGGAATCATGGTATATACAATTTGAATCTTTTTACGGGCAAGATACACAGTAATTAAAAGAAGTGCCAGCCCTGCCAGCAGTTGATTAACCGATCCAAACAGGGGCCATAGAATAAGGGCTCCTTTGCCGCTGCCGTTATAGAAAGCAAGGGCAAGTGCGGTTCCAACCGCTATAATAGTAGCCGGATGTTTTCTTGCAAAAACCGGCATTTTCCAGGCCGTGCTTAATTCAGAAATAATGTAGCGCTGTAATCTGGTGGCGGTATCAAGGCTGGTTGCGGCAAAAGAAACAACGAATACACCCATTATTGTAATTGTCAAATCGTATGGAATGCCGATTTTTTCAATCATATTAGCTGAGCCGATCACAAATGCACCTATCTTTGATCCGAGTCCGGATGCGGAAGCCCAACTCGAGTAATGATGAGCAAAGGCTGCGGCTCCGACAAATGTTTCTCCTTCCTTGCTAAAGCCTAATGCTAATCCCGCTCCACATGCGATTAGAACAAGAACGGCAAGCATGCCCTCCATAAGCATTCCGCCAAAGCCTATAAAAAGTGAGTTGGTTTCATTTTCACATTGTTTTGATGAAGTGCCTGACGAGACTAAAGAATGGAAGCCCGATATGGCGCCGCATGCAACTACAACAAAAATCATGGGCAGAACCGGCGGCGCTCCCTGAGGCGTGAGATTAACGGCAGGTGCCACAATAGTCGGTTTTGTAATAATAATGCCGATAGCCAGCAAACCCATTGCAATGATTAACTGGTGGGAGTTAATGTAATCTCTGGGTTGCAGCAGGGTCTGAACTGGCAGTATAGATGCAATATATGCATAAATAAGCAGTGCAACCACCCACAATGCTACCGGACTCAGGCCGAAGATGGCCGGCATCTTAAAAGGGAAATGAGTTCCTATTATTATGGTAAGATACATCAGTGTAACGGCGATGATGCTCATTGGAAGGGGTGGAGCGCCTTTTTTGTAAATCATGTGTCCAAGCCAGACGGCAATGGGGATCTGAAGCCAGACAGGAATTACAGCCTGGGGATACATGTTAAAAACGACTGCTATAACCACTCCGAAAATGGCTACAACTATTAAAAGCTCCAAAAAGATTATGAGTAAAAAAAGAGTGCGCACTCTTTTATTGATAACATCTGAAGCAATATCACCGATACTTCGGCCTTGATTACGCAGTGAGATTACCAGTGCTCCGAAGTCATGCACGGCTCCCATAAAAATAGAACCTAAAAGTATCCATATCAATGCAGGCACCCATCCCCAGATAATAGCAATTGCCGGACCCACGATCGGGCCCGTACCTGAAATGGAGGTAAAATGATGTCCGAACAGAATTTGTTTCTTAGAAGGGACAAAATCAACATTATCCTGAAATTCCCTGCAGGGGCAGATGGCTTCAGGGTTCAGTTTGAAAATCTTTCGTCCCAAAAACTTACCGTAAGTGTGATAAGCAATTATATACAAAGCCGCCACGCCGGCGGCCAAAAAAAGTGAGTTCATAACTTTTTTTGTAATGGTTCACGGTTGACTGTCATGGAATTTTTGTGAATATTTTTATTCTTTTGTTTAGAGGATGCGCAGAAACGCCATATCCGGCATCTTGAGCCATTTTTCTAATGCTGCATGAAGAATCAGCAAAATCAAGAGGATAAGGCCTTATATCGTCTTCGCTTTCAACAATATTGAATTGAATTTCTTCATCTGTAAGAATTATTACGGGTTCATTGCTGTTATTTAGCTGGTCATATAAGTTTTTCCAATTTCCGGATATATTCATTAATAACTCCTTAAATTTTAATTTCTGTTTTAAAAAACTTTTGATATCAAAGTTCTATAAAAACTTAAAGTTAAATTTAGTCCGATATAAAAACTCATGCTCTATGGGTATGGTCAAACTGGTATTCCATCTGTTGAACGACATGGATAAAAGGAGGCGAGTGAATTCCTATTCCTTCACTCAAAATATCAATAATATCATATTGTTGATCATTAATTTTCACTTTTACTTCATCCGGGTTGCTTGCCGGTAAGCGAAAATATTTGCGTACAATTGCCTTTGACTCCAAATTATTATCCAGAGAAACATAAACGGTCTTGTTTAAAAATTCTTCTATATCCTCGACTTCAAATTCAATGCCATCGCTGTTTTTACTGTTCATATGAAAATCCTTTGGTCTTAATTTTGACTGTATCTATTGAACCGGCTGTGCGTGAATTTTTCATGGTTTTAATGTATTATACCTGAAACGGCTAAATTTTCAACGCATTTATCGGCAGGCAAAAAACTTTGCTCATCCGGTCATAATTACCGCCTGAACGGTAAGTCAGAGCAGTACTGGTATTGCAATGGCATATGTCAAGCCGGTTATCAATAGAATGCCGATAATATTCAGCCACAATCCTGCTCTGCACATTTGAGGAATTGCCTCGGTCATCCACCATATGGCCATCCAGACTCCGGTGGCGGCAGTTACTTTCCCGGCATGAGAAAATTGCACAATTTGTCCCTCGCTGTTCTGATAGGTTTCAGGAAGAAGAAAATATATGGACAGGGCAAAAAAAGGAGCTGTAAACAGACCGAGTAACTGAATATTTGAACGTTTATAGGTTATACTTTTATCCATCAGATAATATTCGATTGTTCAAGCTTTTCTTTTAAACGCATTGCATTATGAGCAGCATATCCCATCTGATCGTTATCAAAATAAATATAGACAGCAGCCAATCGGCCTTTCCATGTTTTTATACGACCCGCCCATTTATGAAGAGAGTTCTTATCATAACACCCCTGATATGCGTTTTTGGATGGACCGTGAAGACGAATATAGGTGAAATCAGCCGTGATCTCACGCGGTGATTCAAAGCCTTTGAGATCATAAATGCATAAAGCGGCATTGTATTTTGCAAGAAGCTTGTAAACTTCAGAACAAAGCCACGATTTATCCCGGAACTCAAAGGAATATTTTAGCTCTTTCGGGAGTTCGTTTAAAAACACTTCAAGACGTTTTATATTACACTTCCATCTGGGAGGCAATTGGAAAATAATAGGGCCGAGTTTCCGCCCAAAAGGTTTTACAGCGTCAAAAAAATATTTGACGGACTCGGCTGGATCGCTGAGCTTTTTCATATGAGTAATAAAGCGGCTTCCCTTTACCGAAAAAAGAAAACCGTCCGGTGTATGCCGGCGCCAGGCTTTAACAGTATTTTTTTCCGGCAGGCTATAAAAGGTGTTATTAATTTCGACTGTATCAAAGTGCTTAAAGTAAAATGGCAGCATTTCAGAATCTCGAATTTTAAGCGGATAAAATGGGCCTTTCCAGTGTTTGTAATACCAGCCCGAAGTTCCTATTCTTATTTCCATGCTATTTTTTACTATAGACTTTACAGCCTTTCTTTTATTATGATATCAATACATGATTGGTCTGCAAGAGTGGAGAGGTCTCCCAAATCGGCTATATCACCTGCCGCTATTTTACGCAGTATCCGCCGCATGATCTTGCCACTCCTGGTCTTGGGCAGCGTATCCGTGAACTGAATTTTCTCAGGCGTTGCTATTGGGCCGATATCTTTTCTTACATGGGCAATCAATTTTTTTTTCAATTCTTCTGATCTCTTCACCCCGCTTTTTAAAGAAACAAAGGCATATATCCCTTCTCCTTTTACCTCATGGGGATAGCCGACAATAGCTGCCTCCGCCACGCTGTGGTTTGCATCAATGGCACTTTCAATTTCTGCTGTACCCAGACGATGGCCGGAGACATTAATGACATCATCCACGCGTCCCATTAACCAGTAATAGCCGTTCTTGTCTTTTTTTGCTCCATCGCCGGTGAAGTACATGCCAGGGAATTGGCTGAAATATGTGTTTTTGAATCGCTCTGGTTCACCATAGACGCCCTGCATCATGCCGGGCCAGGGTTTAGTCATGACTAGGTAGCCACTCTCGTTAAGGCGGGCTTTCTTGCCGTTTTCTTTAATGATTAGCGGGGCTGCGCCGGGAAAAGGAACTCCGGCTGATGCAGGCTTGTTGGGTATTGCCCCGGGTATAGGAGCTATTAGAACTCCACCGGTCTCAGTCTGCCACCATGTATCAACTACAGGGCATTTGCCTTGACCTATGTTTCTATGATACCAGTGCCAGGCTTCAGGGTTGATGACTTCGCCAACACTTCCAAGCAGTCTTAAGCTGCTGAGATCATAACGCCTGGGCCATTTTTCGCCATATTTGGCCAACACACGGATAACTGTTGGGGCGGTGTAAAAAATAGATACCTTAAATTTTTCTACAATTTCCCAGTACCTGCCGGGATCCGGATAGGTGGGAACCCCCTCGAACATTATTGATGTAGCGCCGGCGGAAAGAGGGCCGTAAATAATATAGCTGTGTCCGGTAATCCACCCAATATCTGCTGTACACCAGAAGGTGTCTTCATCTCTCGTATCAAATACCCATTTAAAAGTCTGATTGACATAGAGAAGATATCCTCCTGTCGAGTGCAGTACTCCCTTTGGTTTGCCGGTTGAGCCGCTGGTATAAAGAATAAAAAGCGGATCAATAGCGTCCATAACAGCCGGTTCACAGGAGTTTTTTATATCCGGAGCGGTTATTTCATCGTGCCACCATAAATCTCGTTTCTTTTTTAAGGTTATTTCTGTATTGGTTCGGCGTACTATAATACACTTTTTAACCTCGGGACAATTTTTAAGGGCTTTGTCGGCATTTTGCTTGAGAGGTATGATTTTCCCGCCGCGGAATCCGCACTCTGCTGTGATCAGCATTGAGGCGCCGCAATCTTTGATTCTGTTCATCAAAGATTCCGCACTAAAACCTCCGAAAACAACACTGTGAATAGCTCCTATCCGCGCACAGGCGAGCATTGCAATTGCAAGTTCCGGAATCATTGGCAGATACATGGTAACTCTGTCTCCCTTTTTGATTCCATGTTTTCTTAATACATTTGCAAATCTGGAAACCTCTGTATGAAGCATCTGATAAGTATAAATTTTACTTTCATTCGAATTCTCACCTATCCAAATCAAGGCAGCCTTGTTTTTTCTCCATGAATAGAGATGTCGGTCAAGGCAATTATAGGATACATTAATTTTTCCACCTTCGAACCACTTCACGTATGCTTCGGTAAAATCATACTCAAGCACGTTTTCCCATTTTTTGAACCAGTGGAGCTCCATGGCTCTTTCTGCCCAGAAATCCCGTGGATCGCTAATTGAGTGTTTGTAAATTTCTTTATATTGCCTAAAGCTTTTAATTGCCGCCTTTTTCTGGAACTCCCTGGGTGGAAAGTACTTTTTGCAGTCCTTCATCTTCACCTCCGGTTATTAGGAACGGGGAAAAAATTATCTCATCCCCGTTCCTTATTTTATAATCGTTTTTATCTTGTTGCCGTACCGGTCATATACAGAATTTGCCAGAAATTTTATCTGGTTCTGAACATCAGTGAGTTCGGGAAGATCTGGAGGGGGTATGAGATTGAATTGTTTTATGCTGACAGGTTTGAAACGCATGGTTTTTTCAATAGAAGCTATTTCTTCGGGTGCGAAATTATCGCCCATAAAATGTTTTTTTGTAATTTCTTCAAGATCCATGCCTTTCAGGAAGTTCAGGATGGTAAGAAGGTCATGGTTGTCCTCAAATTTTTTCAGGTTGTGATTTACCGCTTCACATTCATCTATAAGATTCCTGTAAGCTTCAAGGTACTTATTATTCCAGTTGCACAGCCTCCTGTATGCTTCCAGAAAAAGTTTTTTAAATTTTGAACGATCGGTTAGGCCGCGAACCTTAATGAACTGTACATCTTTGCGGTATTCAGGATCATCAGCTATCCGGTCATCAAAAGGGGCTTCTTTCAATCCAAGTAGAAACACAAACTCATTGATGAATTCAGGCTTTGGAAGTAAGTTATACATTCGTGCAAAGCGTTTGAAGAGCATTTCCTGAAGCTGAGCGGCATGATCAGCCAGCTCCTTAACATAAGTGATCTGTTCTTCTATCAACCGTCGTTCATATAAATAATTATTAATAACCTCCTCTTTGACCTCATGGGTCATGGCGGAGATTAAATCGTCCTGCATAGTCTTACCTCATGATGTTTCAACCTAAATAGTGGCTGGACGAAAACTCAAAACACCCGAAATTATAGTCAGTTGGATGCTATTCTTAAGTAGAAAGCTTTTAGCAATTAGCTATTAGCCTTTAGTTTTGTTTTTTAGCAGTTAGCCTTTAGCTAAGAGCTAACAGCTAATGGCTAATGGCTAATGGCTAATAGCTTTTTCACAAATCTTCACATCGATAAATAAGCTGAAACTATTGCCAGTATTAAAAAAAAATACTTTTCGGACAGGCACTAAATGGGGACTCAGTCAATTTATGCGACTGAAGAAGGTGTAAGTTCTTTTATCCTATTTTGTACAAATTCGACTGCTGCTTCCAGCTTGTCTATAGAGCTTGTTTTTACAGTTTCCATGAGTTTTTTTACTTGTTCTTCTTCTATATGGAGGAGCTTTGAAATATAAAAATCGTCCAGTTCTCCACCCTCAACAAAAATACCGCATCCGCCCGCAGTGCCCAGAAACTCTTCATTAACAAATACAGGTATTACAAATTTGGTAAAGCCGACATCGCACTTTTTAATCACCGCTTTTTGCGTGGTGCGCGCGGTTTCGGCCATGGATAGCTGTGCGGACGAACAAACCACCCGGCTATCGTCATTTCCTTTTATAGCCGGACAAATCTTATTAGCCCATCCTGCCGGCGGATGAACCACAACTCCGTCTCTATCTACAATGCTTCCGTTAAATCCGAATTTATCATAAATTTCCTGCGCAAGGCGATGCCATACCTCGACTGGTGCGATATCTATAAGCTTCATTGTTACCCCCTGATAAGTAGTGTTTTTCAGATAAATTTTAAACCCGCATGTATTCTTAGGAACGGGGACGAAATAACTTCCCCAACTATGCGCCTACTTGGGTAAGTTATTTCGTCCTTGTTCCTTAACATGGGCTAATCGTATGGGTCAAGGAAGTTTTGGTGGTTGAACTGCACAGGTTATCAAAACACCTTGGCGCTATGCGGTTAATGATACTGAATGTTGTTTGTTCACATAATTTCTGACAAACCGGTTAATCCGGTCCCAGGTATAATCTGTTATGTCTTGAGCCTCTTCTTTTGAAATTGTCTTAATGTCATCTGAAAGGCTTTCTATCTTATTTTCATCAATACCGGTTATTTTGTTTATAAGAAAAGAGTCAACTTCTCCTTCTTCAATTAAAAGTCCGCAGCCTCCAACTGTTCCTATAAATTCGTCGCCGATAAATATGGGGGCGGCTATTTTAATCAGGCCTGCATCACATTCTTCTATAATGGGCTCACCAGTCAGCTTTGCCTGAGAAGCCATGTTCATATTTGCAACCGCACAAATAAAGTTTATTCCCTTGTCGTTTGCCTTAATAACAGGACAAAGCCTGTTCGCCCAGTTTGTATTATCGGTTATTCTGATTCCATTGATGTCGTAAACATTAGCATTAAGGCCGGATTTTCTGTGTATTTCATTTTCAAATTCAACCCATTTTTCAATAGGCAGTATGTCTGTAAAACTCATTTTTAACTCCTTTTAACCAGAATTCAAGTCGCTTTAGCCCTTCCTTCGTAGATACGCCTGGAATGTACCCCAAATCATTTTGGGCGGCACTTATATCAAACCAGTGGGATTTTGCAAGTTCATTTGCAACAAAACGCGTCATTTCAGGTTCGCTTTTAATATTTGTTATATTATAAACAAGTTCGAGGATGGCTCCAATAAGCCATGCAGCTTTGTGTGATATTGAACGTTTAACAGGAGGAAGCCCGCCTGCTTTTAAAATGTTGTTTATCATTTCCCATAATAAAACAGGTTTTCCCTGGCTGATGAAATAAATGTTTCCTGAAATACTTGGATTTTCATCCAGTTTTTCTGCAGCGAGAATATGGGCATAAGCAGCATTGTCTATGTAAATCGTATCCACAAGATTTTTGCCGTTACCGACTATTAATAGCTGTTTTGCTCTTGAAATAATTCTTGGAACTATATGGCTGTCTTTTGGACCCCATATCAAATGCGGTCTTAGTATTACAGTTAATAGATCGGCACCGGCAGCTCTTACAGCCTGCTCGGCGAGGGCTTTTGTTTTTGGATAGTATGCATTATAATTGGTTGGGTATGGACAGGATTCATTTACACCTTCCATATCTGTTCCATCAAATATAACGCTTGGCGAGCTTGTATAGACGAGTTTTGAAACATTATGTTTTTTACAGGCCTCAATAATATTTTGAGTTCCTGTAACATTGGTTCTGTAATAATCGGAATAAGCTCCCCATACACCGGCTTTAGCTGCAACATGAAATACAAGATCAACTCCCCGGCATGCATTTGCTGCAGAGGTTTTATCAACGATATCTCCCTGAAACTGTTCTACTCCAGTTGATGCAAGCTCAGGGTAATAGCTGCGGGAAAAGCTTCGGACATGGTCGCCTCTTTCCACCAGCAGCTTAACTATCGCTCCTCCTAAAAAGCCTCCGCCACCTGTAACCAGAACTTTTTGTGATGCTCTTTTTTTCATACCATTTTTCGTTCGGACACTATCTGTGACCATGAGGTCTCCGCCCCATATGGTGCTTATTAATCGAAGGGGTTACCCAAATATAATCTGCAAAAGAAAGTTCGGCTTCAGCTCCACTGCCTGCCGGTGCGAGAAAGATAGTTTTAAACGAAGCTTCCGTGCGGCGAAATGCTCTGTCTGGAATTCCAAATTTATGCACAATATGACCATTTCCAACAAGCACTATCATCGGATTCCCCTTCAAATTTTGTGAGATTGATTCAGCCATCATCTCTTCCCATACACATTGGGCCATATAGAAATTCTCAAATTTTTCCCTTCCTTTGACTTTGTGTTCCTCGAATATTTTTTCTAAATAGGCTTTGTGGCCGACGTTTGAGGTGTCTATTTCTTTTGGAAGGTTTTTCTTTTCATCGTCAGAAAGGCTCTCGATTCCGCCAATGGCTATCTTTGGCGGAATATGGAAAGGAAGATTAAGACCAACTATTCTTATTCTGTTATTTTTTAGAAAAAGTAGAATATCCTTATATAATTCAAAATCAAACCTCCAGTTAGCGTACCAGTGCATTTTTTCCATAAATTCTTTTTCATTCAGTTCACCATCAGACCAAAGATAAAGAATCTGCTGGTATGATTGATCAAATGTTTCCATGCCTACAGCAATATATGGATGCGACTTGAAAATTTCTTTGATTAATCTAAGCTGAATATCATGATGTGATGGGTCATTATGCCTTTCTCCGACATAAATTACCTGGACATCTTCAAGATCATTAATGAGATACTCATAAGATACAGGCTTGCCGGTTTCTGCAGAAATAATGGTGCCCACTTCAAATGATTCTGATATATCTTTTATAAAAAGCTTCTTTACAGGCAAAGCACACCCCCAAATATTGCCAAGAAATACGCTGAAGGAGAAAAAGCTGATTAACCATCTGTTCATCAATCTTTTTTTTGTCATAATCTAATTCCACATCTTGATCTATCAATGGAGTACATGTTATAATTAATTTTGAAATACTAAAGGAGTAATATGCCCCTCGACCAAAATCCATTATTCAGAAAAGTAATAGTACCGTGGTATGATACTGAAAAGGCTTGTTATACAGTTATTGGATTCATGTCGCTTGTCTTTCTGTTTGGCATTGCCGGCATATTAGAGGCGGTTGAAAAAACAGAATACAATGAATATATCTGGGTGCCTGTCCTTATGGTAGTGATGAGTGCGGGAGTAATAGTCTCTATTGCAATACGTCTGATAAAAAGATATCTTTACTGGTTTTCAAAGCAAGGTCCTAAAATTCCATAACTCATTGTAAAACCCAAAGCAGTTACATATTCCCCATAAATTTTCTAAAGGCCATCTCTTTAAAACTATCTGTATTTATATATTTAAGAATATTAAGCAAATTTTTAGGAGGTATGTAACCAGGCAAGTTACTAATTCTTTCTCCATTTTCTGCAATAAACCAGGTAGATGGCAACCCTCTTACGCCAAAAGCCAACGCTATCTTAACCTCTCTGTCAGAGTTTACCTTTATGGGAATAAAGTTGTCATTTATATAGGAAGCAACTGAATAATCATTGAACGTTTCCTTATCCATTTTTTTGCAGTAAGTACACTGGTCAGCATAAAAGTATAAAAATATCTTTTTGCCCTCTTTTTTGTTCAGCTCAAGCCCTTGTTTGTATGTATACCAGTTTATGCGTTTTGAAGAAGCAAAACTGACAGAAAGCGAAGATAAAATAAAAATTATTACTGTTAAAAAACAAGCGTATTTAAATATATTTTTCATCGTTTTATCCAAAAAAAGTTAATAGATACATTTTGTTTGATATAAGAAACAGGCCGATAAGAATAAGAAAAATACCTGCAAAAATATTTACATAATTTAAAACCTTAGATGCTTTTTTGATAAATTTAAGCATAAAATTAACAAATATAGACACCAAAACAAAAGGCATTGCCAGTCCTGCGGAATATGCTACAAGAAGCATAACTCCCTGCCATACATTCTCCTGATTGCTGGCAAGAACAAGTATTGAGCCTAATAAAGGACCTATGCAAGGGCTCCAGCCCGCGGCAAAAGCCATACCAATTATAAAAGGCCCTAAAAAATGTAACGGTTTTTTAACAATGTGAATCCGTTTTTCATGATAAAGTTGACGGATGCGGATTAAGCCGATTAAGTGCATCCCAAATATTATTATTAAAATACCACCCGTTATTCTTATAAAATTACTATACTTGTAAATGATATTTCCAAACAATGAAGCTGAAGCTCCCATAAGCACAAAAACAAAAGAAAAACCTAAAACATATGATACGGTTGATAAAAATACTTTCCTTCTAATTTCTGCATTACAGTCCGTAGTCAACTCTTCTATGGAAAAACCCGTTATAAAAGTAAAATATGATGGGATAATCGGCAGGATACAAGGGGAAAAAAAAGAAAGAAGTCCTGCAAAAAAAGCTGCTGGATATGTTATCGTCTCAATAAACATGGTTTAATCCCTACCGGCTTAACTCTTTTGAGCGTATTGTGGCTGCCTTTATAGCCTCTATTACATTTTGTTTAACTCTGTTTTTCTCCAAAACCTTGAAAGCCGCTTCAGTAGTTCCTCCTGGAGAAGTCACCTTCCGGCGCAAAATTTCAGGAGATTCGTTGCTTTCTTCCATGAGTTTAAGGGCACCCTGTATAGTTGCAACTGTCAGCATGGCGGCCTTATCCGGCTCCAGTCCGACTTTGATACCTCCCTCTATCATAGCTTCAGCAATATAAAAAACATATGCAGGCCCTGATCCGGAAAGAGCGGTAACTGCATCCAGGTCTTCTTCTTTAAATTCAATTACTTTGCCTATAGCTTCAAGAATTATCTTTATTGTGTTTAAATCTTCTGCTTTGGTATATTTATTGGCGCTCATGCCGGACATTCCTGCCAGGACCAGGGCCGGCGTGTTTGGCATTACTCTTATTATCGGCAATTTTTCTATAGAATTATTATCAAGAGAATTATAAAGTAAAGCCTCAATTTTACGTAAAGGAATTCCTGCTGCAATAGAAATAACTATCTTTCGATTTGGTATCCGGTAGCCTTCTTGCTCTGAAATTTGTGAGAGAACCTGATATATATGTTGAGGTTTTACTGCAATAACTATAATTTCGCATTCCGAAAAAACTTTAAAATTATTTTGCATTACAGAAATACCATAAGTCTTATTAAGAATATCAAGCCGCTTTTCACTGATATCACTAGCATAAATCATTGACGGAGAAAAAATTCCGGTCTGAATAAGAGCACCCACGAATGCTTCTCCCATGTTTCCGGCACCAATAAAAGCAATTTTCTTGTTAATTTTCGACACACTGCCTCCTTAGGGCTACGTCATTTAAACTGATAACCTGCTGACTTAACGAGAATTGTTAGCTTGTGGAATTTTCTATAAATTCAAAGCACGAAACACGAAATCCGAAACAAATACGAATGACCAAAATTCAAAACTCTAAACGTGCCGAGCCCAGCAGATATTGGATAACTGTCTGAAATGTTTTGGTCATTTGATATTCGAAATTAGATATTGTTTCGACCATTTTTATAAGATCAGGCGATATTCAGATTTCGGATTTTGAAGTCCCCAGAAACTCCTAATATTAAAGCTTTAGCACCGATTTTGACGTTTCCTTGCCCTTAATATTTTTGCTCTTGTCTATCGTAATGTGCTTCACTTATACTTTTTACGACTGCACCTTTGATCTGTCAATGATTTTGCTTGATATTTCTTTACTTAATCTTTAAGAATATATTTGATTTTCTATATATTTTTTTGATAACTTATCAAATTAAATGAAAGGCTTTTATATTTATGTTTGTAATTGAGAATCTGTTAACGGCAATTGCGGTGGTTCTTGACTATGTTTTACTTATATTCATGTGGATTATTATAGCAAGAGCAGTGTTGTCCTGGGTCAATCCGGATCCCTTCAATCCTATTGTTCGTTTTATCCATAATGTTACAGAACCTGTTTTATATCGCGTTCGAGCATTCA
>JAUWFS010000097.1:0-11786 GCA_030606805.1 Deltaproteobacteria bacterium | reverse complement strand
TCGGCCAAAGTCGCCTGTATAAGAGGAAATTGATGATACTTGTCCTGTAACACTTGAAACAACATATTCATCACTTTCCTTGTAGAGTAAAAGCTTCTGGCCGGTCTTAACAGTTTCCTTTTTCTTAAATAACAAGTTTTTTTTGTCAAATGGACAATTTGATAAAAGGGTAATCTCTTTTGGGGTCGGGATTTGCTTAAGGGAAGGCGTATCTGCAATAGATCCATATTCAAGACGTGGTTTTAACAAACCAATAAAAGATCTTTTTATCATAGTTTAACCTTTCTTAGCTCTCAGCTCACTCGCTTCGCATGAGTGCTATCAATGGCGGTCAGGCCTGTCAGTCAGGCAATACAGGCAAAGCGGACGGGTTTTTTATTCAATTAGAAAAAAACTATCTGTTACATGACATGGCATAATTCACATTTTTCAGGGCCGGCTCCAGCATCTTTATGACAGTCGATACATTGTGTATGGAATGCATCAGCCCTGCTTAGAACATCTTCGTCCTGGCTTACAGGTTCATGACATTCACCGCAGACCTGGGGATCTGTCTCATCTTCTTCAAGATTATGATGACAGTCACTACATGAGATGCCGTAACCTGATTCTACAGTATGTGTTTTGTGATCAAATAAAATCTTTCCTGCGACACATTTAAACATTAACCTGACCGGTTGATCAGGAGTTTTTGCAGAAAAAGCACTATAACTTAGAACACCCACAACCAACAAAATAATAGCCAGGCCGTAAGCTATCTGAAGTTCTTTGTTAGATTTCATATTCTATCCTTTATCCTTTCAAAAGCGTTATATTTGCAAAAGTGGGTGTAAGTCTAAACTTTTTTAATATATCATAATGTAAGAAAACTTTCAAGTAAAAAAGTTATGGAACCAACGAGTAATTTTATAGACTTTCAGATAATTAATTTCACAAGGCTATAAGGAGGAAGGCGTATTAGTTATACGTCAATGACTGATAACGCAGTGAAATTAATTATCTGAAAGTCTATATGTGATTTATTCAACTATCCAGACAGTACAATTTTTTATATTCTGCACAATCTTATTGGATACGCTTCCCAATATAAAGGAAGAGGTAGCAGACAACCCTCTACGTCCTACCACAATTGTGTCATATTTCCCTTTTCCTGCCTCTGCTATGATATCCCTGGCAATACCAATAACTTTATTTTGCATTTTAACTTCAACAGTGTCATCAGAAAATCCCGCATTCCTTAAAATAGTCCGGCATTCCTCTATTCTTGATTCCGCCTTCTTTTTTTCCTCATCAACCATCCATCTCAGTTCAACAACCTTTTCTGAAAACAACGGCTGTTTGATGTCTTTTTCAATTTTTTCCAGATTTGAAGACATTGTCGGCAGTACACTAAACAAAGTTATATTTACTGTGGGCTTAACAGCAGAAGCCACATAATCGACAACTTTTATCGCATACTCTGAATCATCTATGGATATGAGTATCTTCATGGTTGTTTTTTCTCCATATGTTATGTTAAGTGGCAACTAAACTCTGAATAATTCCGGTAGGACATTTTTCAAAACACTCGCCGCACCCCGTGCATTTATCACCGTCAACGATCGCCAGGAATTTATCAACTATTATAGCCTTTTCCGGGCATGCTTTTTTACATTTCCCACAGCCCAGACAGCCAATGTTGCATATTGCCTTAACAATTTTTCCGCCGTCATGGGAACTGCAAAGAGTTGCAACTTTTTGTGATTCTTTTATTAACTTGGGAATATGGCGAGGACAGATATCTACACATGTGCCGCACCCCGTGCAGAGTTCTTTGTTTACTACAGGTAGACCATCTTCTCCCATTGTTAAGGCGCCGAACGGACAATTTGTAACACAGGTGCCAAGACCAAGGCAGCCATAAGAACAACTTTTGTCTCCTCCTGAAAGCAGGACAGCCGCCCGGCAATCTAATACGCCTTTGTAATTATATTTTCGTTCCGCAATGCTATGGGAGCCCTTGCAGAATATATTGACTATATCCCTTTCGGACGAGCCAGCAGATACTCCAAGGACAGCGGCAACCGCCTCTGCCACATCATCTCCACCGGCCACACAGGCATTAGGTGGGGCTTCGCCTGCCGCTATAGCAACAGCGCAATCGCTGCAACCGGCATAGCCGCATCCTCCACAGTTTGCGCCGGGAAGGCACTCATCTACCGCAACAACTTTTGGATCAACATACACATAAAAAACTTTTGACGCAATTCCCAGTACAATACTCAGCGCCAGGCCGATGCCGCCCATTGCCACCATCGCATTTAATATGGGTCCCATGAAATTTGTCACCTCCGGTTAGCTATAACTTAAAACAATAAAATTGTTCTCCTGTTGTCGCAAATACCCCCTTTTTTTATAAACACATGGCTCGCCATGCATTGATTTATCGGGATAATAACCTTCCGGGAGGGGGTGATTTGTATAGATATTATAAAAAAGATTACTTAAAAAAATAGATAGTTTCATAAACTTTATTTTAGGTTTGTTTATTTGAGTATAGCATTGAAATTTTTTAATAATTAAAAAAGCTACAATAAACCGTCCAATTTGTCAAGTGAAAAATAGTGCAACTGTCAAGCTGATTTGGCTTGACAGTCAGGCATCCTTTTTGATAAGTAATATTTTTAATAAGGTGCTTAATTAAAAGATCAAGTATGTTTGAGGTAATAATTATGAAAGGCGGATAGGGGATACAAAAAGAGTAATATTAAAAAGAGGCGCTTTTCTATAAGTCTATGATTGTTGAGATTGTGAAAGAAGCTAAAAGAGTAATTAATTATTTTATTCATTTTTTTTTGATAAAACTTGTCTATTTTTTGCGCTACAGGAATAGCTTTAAAATCTACCATTTATTTTAGTAAGCAATATTTATGCCGAGGCATGCAGAACGCATTGCTGTACGATTTTATGTTGTTTTGCTTACAATAAAGCCCCTGAATAACAAACAGCGTGAATACAAAAAATGTCTGATTTTTGGACACTTATTAACTGATTTTTAAGAACATATTTATATTATTAGATAATATTATGTACAATAATTAAACACCATTCTGTATTCCTTATATGTATCTAACGAAGAGGCTCGTACTCCCTTGAAAATTAACTGGGTTTGATAAGGGGAGCGTTTTTGCAATGGTTTTATATTTTGAGGAGGTAACTGGTAGATGAGACTTGGAAAATGGATAGCTATAATTTTCTTGCTAAGTATTTTTGCGTTTTTGGTTCCGGCCATGGCCACCGATCACGATCAAGAGGTTGCGGCAACGCATGACACAGAACATGGCTCTACTCACGGAGCAGAGCATGCTGTTGCAGAAACCGGACATGGAGAAGATGCAGGTCATGGTGGTCACGGAGGACATATCAATCTTGGAGAGACGCTTAAGCTCTGGACATGTATTCCTTTTGCATGCATGCTCCTTTCCATAGCGCTCTTTCCACTTCTGGCTCCAAAGTTCTGGCATCACCATTTTGGCAAGGTTTCAGCTTTTTGGGCGGCGTCATTAGCTATCCCCTTCTTGATTGCCTTTAAAGGCGTTGCCGTGCATGAGATTCTTCATATCATCCTTGCCGACTATGTGCCCTTTATTATCCTTCTCTGGGCGCTTTACACTATTTCCGGCGGAATTTTGCTTAAAGGCACATTGCGTGGGACGCCGATTGTAAACACTATTATGATACTTATCGGCACAGTGCTTGCGTCGTGGATGGGTACAACTGGCGCTGCCATGCTGTTGATCCGTCCTTTTTTAAAGGCAAATAACTACCGGAAAAACAGAACCTTTATGGTGGTCTTTTTCATCTTTCTGGTTGCAAATATAGGGGGTTCATTAACTCCGCTCGGTGATCCGCCCCTTTTCCTGGGATTTCTTCACGGGGTCGATTTTTTCTGGACAATGAAGATAATGCCGCATATGCTTGTAACAGCCGGCATCTTGCTGGTAGTTTACTTTTTCCTCGATACATATCATTACAAAAAAGAAGGCTTGACTTCTGCCCCTGTGGAAGAGGGAGAAAAAGAACCATTGAAATTAGTGGGGACACACAATTTCATTTTTCTCGGCGGCGTTGTCGTTTCAGTGCTCATCAGCGGAATAGTGGACTGGGGTGAAGTAAACACGTTAGGAATTCACAGGGCAGTGCAGGACTGGGCGCGGGATGGTTTTCTTATTTTGATGGGTATTCTCTCATTGCTGACCACTTCGAAAAGGATACATGAAGATAATGACTTTAGCTGGTTTCCGATTGTTGAAGTTGCTTATCTCTTTATCGGAATATTTATTACCATGGTTCCGTGTCTCCTTATATTAAAGGCAGGCCTAAAAGGGGAAATGGGGTTTTTGATTGCCGCAGTAAAAGAGCCGATGCATTACTTCTGGGTTACGGGTACTCTTTCCGGTTTTCTTGATAATGCTCCGACTTATCTTACATTTTTTAATACCGCGCTTGGAGCCTTTTATCCGGGCATGCCGGAAGCTCAGGCCGTTCCTCTTCTTATGACGGATAGCTCGGTCTATTTGAAGGCGATTTCTGCGGGCGCGGTCTTCTTTGGGTCCTTCAGCTATATAGGAAATGCGCCTAACTTTATGGTGCGTTCGATTGCAGAAGAGGGAGGCACGCCAATGCCGAGTTTCTTTGGTTATATATTGAAATATTCTCTGGTCTTCTTGTTTCCAACCTTTGTGGTTGTAACTTTAATCTTCTTTTAAAGACAGGAGTACATTATGGAATTTAAAAAGATTTTATTTCCTACAAAATTTAGGGAGCTGGCATTTAACTCACTGGAATCCATTCTGGAACTCAAAAAAGCCGGTCTCAAAGAGGTTGTGCTGACCTATATTATTCCAAGAGATGAGGTAGGTTTTGTACCGTATGGCGGATATATGAAGGACGAGGAAGAACGCTTGAGAGAGCAAGCCAGGATCCGTTTTGAAAACTGGCAGGAAGCTATATCGGCAAAGGGGATTGAGAGTAAGATCAGGATTGAGGTAGGAAATCCCATTCCAAAGCTTTTGCGTATTGCGGAAGAAGAAAAGGTCGATCTTATTATAGCCGGCAGAAAAAAGAGAACCGTGCTTGGAAAGGTCTATATTGGATCGCACTCTCTGGAACTTGTACGCCGTAGCAGAATTCCTGTTCTGGTAAGCAAATATATGGTGCGGTTTGAATGGGAGGGTGATATGATTACCAAGGTAAATGATCACCTTTTTACTGCTCCCCTTCTTGCTACTGACTGGTCTGAGCCATCTGAAAAAGCCCTTAAGCTTGTCTCGTCTTTTAAAGGATTAGCTGACAAGGTAATGGTAACCCACATAATCGGAGTCAAAATCTCCAAAGGGCTTGACAAGTCTGAATTAAATCGTATCGAAAAAGAGAGCAAAGAGCGTTTGGAAAAATATTGCGACAGGTTAAAGAAAGATGGGATCAATGCTGAGCCCCACCTGTTTTCCGGGCGGAGTGCTTATGAGATTATCAGGGTGGCGCGGGAGCACAAGGCCAGCATGATCGTTATGGGAACCACAGGCAAGGACCGCTTCAAGGAGTTTTGGCTGGGAAGTGTTTCTCACCGAGTAACAGAGGAATCGGAACTTCCTGTGCTTTTGGTGCCATAACAATGAAATAAAAAAGCTGTTAGCCATTAGCTGTTTGATTTTTTAAGCTAAAGGCTAATTGCTAAAAGCTAACTGCTACATAAAAAAAAGGGCGGATAAACGAATTTCCGCCCTTTTTTATTCTTGAGTCTGTTTTATTTTGTTATGTTATTCCATCCCGATGAGCGGTACTTTCTTCCACCTTTTGCAATAATCAATGCCTCTATGTTTGATAACGAACCGGCAAGATTAATACCATCTTTGGGATTATGAATAAAAAAAGATGTAGAGAGAGCATCTGCCTGCATAACGGTAGGAGCAAGGACCGTGGCACTTATTGTCTGAACCGGTGAATCTCCGGTTGATGTATCAATAATATGGTGATGAATTTTATCTTTATCAAAATAGTTTTCATAATTGCCGGACGTAGCCACTGCACCGTTGTTCAGCTCAAACAATTCAGTAACTTCTTTTTTCTCCAAAGGATCTTTTATTCCAATTTTCCAGGCTTTACTGGGACCGTTTCCTCCAATAACTCTAACATCACCTCCGGCATTGATCAGGGCGTATTTTATTCCGTTTAATTTGACAAGATTTGCTGCCTGATCAACAATGTAACCTTTTGCTATGCCATCCAGCGAGATCTGCATTCCATCTTTGAGCAATCTTACGCCCTCTTTGTCTATTTTAATGTTTTCAAAATTAACAAGCTTCATCTTTTCATTTATCTGTTTCAGCGATGGGGAATAACCTGTTGATTCATAGGATTTTTTATACAGCTCTAAAACAGGAAGAACTGTAATATCAAATGTACCTTTACTAATATAATTATAAAAGGCGCTTTGATGCAGGACATCTGCTAATTCAGGAGAAATATCTTTTAAAAGGCCTTTTTGATTAAGCCGGCTCACAGGAGTATTATCAGCATGTCGATTAAAAATTTTCTCAAGTTCGGTCATCTTTGCAAAAGCTTTTTCAATATTTTTTTCAGCTTTATCGCGGGATGAATCTGCAATTGTTATAGTTACAATTGTCCCCATAAGCGGACGAGTTTTGCTTATGGAATGAAGATTGTCAAGATGTTTGCCCTCGGCCTGTTTAGCGATTATAGTCGGGGCAGCTAATCCTAAACCGAATGCACCCATTAGTTTGAGACAATTTCTACGGCTTACAATTTTTTCCCCGTTTTTTTTAATGGAATTTTGTTGCATATTTTCTCCCCTTACAAGGTAAGTTGCAAATAAATGATTATAATATATATCTCATAAGCACTTATTAGTCAAGTAAAATTTAGTGTAATACAAGTTGATTTGGCTTGACAATCAGGCATTCTTTTGATAATTAATTAATAATAAAATGCCGAATAAAAAAATTAAGAGTATTTATAATAATAATTGGGAGGCAGATAGGGATGAAAAAAAGTAATGCATTAATAGTTATAGCGGGCTTGATAGGTTTATTTGTTTTTGGTTTAGCATATGCGCAGGATGATATTCAATCACTGGAACATGATATCTTTGTGAATCGTGAAAGACCTGCCGCTGTTTTCCCTCATACACTTCATGCAGATGATTTAGAAATTGATTGTCTGGATTGTCACCACATTTACAAAGATGGCGAGAACGTATGGGATGAATCTGAATTGAGCGACTGTACCGGATGTCACAGCCTTGAGGCAGATGGTAAGATAATGTCTGCAATGAAGGCGTTCCATGCAAACTGCAAAGGATGTCATTTAGAAGAAAACAAAGGCCCTGTTACTTGCGGCGAATGCCATCCCAAGAAAAAGTAATAGACGCAACAAATAATAATGGACAGGGGAATTCTTTCCCTGTCCATATTTTTTTGTATTTAGTGCCCGAACGAAAACTAGAAAATTTTTTCAAGTTCAAGGAAGGCGCAAATTTTAACCGCAGGAATACATGGAGTATTTTGAGGACTAAAATTTAAGCCTGACGCAGAAATTGGGAAAATTAGCAGTTTTCGTTCAGGCACTATTTAAATCATTGTGGCGATAGCTTCAAGAGCCATAGAATAACCCAGTATGCCTAAGCCGGAAATCTGAGCTGTAGCTATATCAGCAATCATTGACTTGTGGCGAAATGGCTCTCTTTTATAAATATTGGACAGGTGAATTTCAATTATAGGAATATCAAGCAGAAGAAGAGCGTCGCGGATAGCAATACTCGTGTGTGTGTATGCAGCGGGATTGATAATAATACCTTGGCATTTTCCCATTGCATCCTGTATTTTTTCTACAATTTCCCCTTCATGATTTGATTGAAATGTATCTACAGCAATTTCCAGATTTCTGCCTGCATTTTTCAGCTTTTTATTAATTTCATTAAGAGTTGTTTTCCCATAAATAGCTGGTTCTCTTTTACCTAACATATTTAGATTGGGGCCATGAATTACCAAGACCTTCCGGAGTTTTTTGGGTTTGCTCATATTTTTTTCCTCGTTATCTTAAAAGACTAATTGTCTTTTTGTAATTCTGACTTCCAAAAATTGCTGATCCAGCTACAAATGCATCAGTACCGGCGATAGAAATTTCTTCTATGTTTTTTTCATTAACTCCGCCATCTATTTCTATCAGGGTCGATAATCCCATCTCTTTAATCATTTTGCGAAGAGACCTTATCTTATCAATTGAGTTTGGTATGAAAGCCTGTCCTCCAAATCCGGGATTAACACTCATTATCAACACAAAGTCAACGAATTCGAGGCTCCATTCTATTGATGAGAGCGGAGTTGATGGATTCAGAGCAACACCTGCCTTTATTTTGAATTCTTTTATCAGTTGTATAGTTCTGTTTAAGTGTACACATGCTTCAACATGGACAGAAATCAAAGCAGCCCCTGCTTTTGCAAAATCCGGAATATAGAGATCCGGATTTTCAATCATCAAATGAACATCAAGGGGAAGTGATGTAATACTTTTTGCAGCTTTTGTAATTATAGGTCCCATTGTAATAGTTGGAACAAAATGTCCGTCCATGACATCAATATGTATCCAGTCTGCTCCAGCATCTTCGACGGATTTTATTTCATCTCCTAATTTTGTGAAATCAGCAGACAATATAGATGGCGCAATAATTCTCATTATAATGCTCCTTATTAAAATTGAAGATTGAAAAAATCCTCTCTATTTTAATTAAAATGATAGAGCGAAGCGATACCACAAATTTTCAATTTTCAATTTTCAATTTTCAATATTAACTATTCAATTCAATTCAGTTTTGCCATGAGTCAAAAACTTCAGTTTTAATCAGCTCATCATCTTCATACAGAAGTACAGTTGCATCTTTATTTCTTGGGATTAAAATCCAGATTTCTTCACCGGGTTTCATGAAGCTATCAAAAATATCATTTGAAATTCCAAAGCTGTTTAATTTTAAACGCATATGTTTTTTTAAAAATCCGTATTTAAGTCTGTATTTAAAAAGGGTTACGCCCTTTGTGCTGTGCAAATATTTATGGCCTTTTCTGCCAGCTTCCCTGTTTATGGTAATATTAACATCTATACCCTCAATTACCCTATGTCCCGATAAAGGGAACTGATCTATAATTATATTTTCAGGCTTGCCTTCAATAAAAAGAAATTTTATCTCTCCAAGCGATAGATTAAAGCTTTCAATTAAAGCTATTGCTTCTTCAAGAGATTGCCATTTAATATCAGGCATTTTATATGCATTAGGCCTTAAACCTGTGCTGACGAGAAGGTTTACAAAGTCTCCTCGCGTAATTATTGTTCCCGGCAAAGGAAACTGAGAAATAATCTCATTTTTTTTTATACTCTCACTATATGTACTGGATAGTTTGTTCAGGCGCAAACCATTTTCCTCTATGATTAAGCGTGTCTGCTGTATTGAAAGTCCTTTTAAATTCGGCATCAAAATTCTTTTTGTACCTTTTGATATAATAATTTTTACATCACGCCTTTTCTTTATTTCAGAACCAGGTTCGGGCTCCTGAAAAATTACATGGTTTTTGGGCACGCTATCACTGTACTCAGACCCTTTAATTTTTGTGTTAAGTCCAAGATCCGACAGCATTTCGAGGATTAACACTACATCCTTTCCGACAATATCAGGAACAACAACTTTATTTTCGCTCTTAATTATAAACGTTAATGTAAGATAAGCGCTTACCATTAAAATTAGAACAAATAAAATAAAGAAAAATGATATTTTTGCTATCCTTACGATAACTTTCTCCGTAACAGTTCACGGTTAACGGTTCACAGTTAACGGTTGATTGAAACATAAAGGCGAAAGGCCTTGATGCTAAACTGAGAACTTAAGTTTATATTGCATGTTAAGTTAAAATATTTTCTAAGAAAATTCAAAAAACTAATTCAAAGGTTGGTATTTCTGATTAAAATGCTTTAGGCTTGCATAATTCAATAAAAAAACCGTGAACGATTACCTTTCTCCTAAGGGCTCGGTCAAAAATAACTTGGTAGAATTTGCGCCCGAATGCAAAAATGCCAAGTTATTTTTTAGCGAGCCCTAAAACAGACTGAAAAAAAACCATCCATATTGTTTATATGCGGAAAAGTTTTAAGAAAGCCATTTTTATTAATAATAGAACGTGCATTAAAAGGAAATCCGTCAGGATTTTTTTCAATAACAAACTCCGGATGCTTATTTAAAAAAACTTTTACAACTTCTTCATTTTCTTCAGGTTCCGTGCTGCATACAGTATAAACCAAAACACCTGAAGGTTTAACAAGATACGATAAAGTATCAAGAAATCTTACCTGTTTTTCTTTATAATATATTAAATTCTTTTTTGACATCAACCACTTTATATCAGGATTTCTCCTCAGAACGCCTAACCCCGAGCATGGCGCGTCTAATAGAATACGGTCAAATTCGGCAATATAATTTTTGTCAAAGGGTTTATCCAGATCGTGTATGCAGGTTTGAACAATTGAAATCCCCAGCCGTTTCATTTCAGACTCATGCCGCAAAAGCTTTTCATTGTTTTTATCCATGGCTACAATTTTGCCTTTATTTCTCATCATCTGAGCGATATGGCCTGTTTTTCCACCCAAACCTGCGCAGGCATCTAAAATGGTTTCACCTGGTTGTGGATTTAAAAGGTACGTGACAAGCTGGGCTGCTTCATCCTGTACCTGAAACCAGCCATTTTTAAATGCTTTAATTTTTGGAATAGGCAGCTTTGGTTTGAAAAAATAAACTCCATCCGGCGAATAACTTGTATAGTCAATTAGTTCTACATCTGATTCGAGTTTGTTTATCAGGTCGTCGCGGGAAATTTTCAGATTATTTGTACGTACGGTTATGGGCGGAATATTATTTACTGCATCGCAGAGCGCTTCAGTTTCTTTTAAGCCAAAATAATCAAGCCATCTTTTTATCAGCCATTCTGGAAATGATTTTGCTGTTGACAATGCTTTTACAGGATTTTTGTTACGATCCGGGAAGGGGACTTTTTTATAACCTTTTGCGGAACTGCGCAATACCGCATTTACGAATCCAACAACTTTCGGAGAGGTAACTGACTTGGCCATTTCTACAGATGTATTTACAGCAGCGGATACCGGTATTTTATCTAAATATATTACCTGAAAGAGTCCAAGCCGAAGAATATTTAAAACATTCGAATTTATTGCGTTTAATCGGGTATTAGAAAAATAGTCTATTATCCAGTCGAGCGTACCGCGCCGTCTGAGAACACCATATACCAAGGCATTAACCAAAGCGCGATCTCTTTTTGAAAGATATTGCTCTTTGTCGGCTATATCTTTTTCTAATACCCTATCAAGAGTTTTATGGCCCTCATCAAGAGTATTTAATATAAATAACGCAGTATTGCGTGCATGATCCGCCAAGAAATTTAGCTCCATTTCGTTTTGTATTTGGTTGAGTAGTCGAGTGGTCGAGCAGGGAGAATGGTTGACCAATACTATAGACTTTCAGATAATTATACCTCGAAAGGCCGGAAGGAGGAAGGCGTATTAGTTATACGTCGACGAATGATAACACAGTGAAATTATTTATCTGAAAGTTTATAGGAGCAACTCTATCTGATGACCGACGATAAAAAGAAAATAAAAAAAAAAGCTGAAACTGATAAGCACAGTACAGATAATAAAATATCCACAAAAAAGGATTTGGACAAAGAAAA
>JAUWFS010000034.1:0-20000 GCA_030606805.1 Deltaproteobacteria bacterium | reverse complement strand
GGCGCAGCCGGTCTCGGTGATATCGGTCAACATTTCCCTGATACAGATCCTGCATTCAAAGACATTCACAGTATAAAACTTCTTGTAAAAACCTGCGAAATAATCAGTAGAAAAGGCTTTAAAATAAACAACATGGATTCTACGATTTTTGCACAGGAACCAAAGATCGCTCCTTTTAAAGAAGCTATGAAAAAAAACATCGCTCAGGCAATAAAAGTTGAACCTGCCCGCATCAATATCAAAGCCACCACAACTGAAGGCCTCGGTATGATTGGAGAAGGTGAGGGAATCGGGGCTATGTGTATAGTTTCAATTAATTAAAGTGAGCTAAAGTGCCTAAAAAAATAAGTGCCTAAAGTGCCTAAAGTATGTTAAAGTGCCTAAAGTTAAGGAATTCTGCTATTTTATATGGTTTCCTTAACCCATCAATGCGCAAGGGGAATAACTCTTGCCGTATTGGATTTTATCAATCAGCACGCCGAAGGCGTACCATAACTTTAGGCATTTTAGGCACTTTAGCTCACTTTAGGCACTTTTTATTAGGCACTCAAAATTTGGATAACTGAGTATGACAATTCGCATATATAATACATTAAATAGAAAAAAAGAAATTTTTGAACCTGTAAAACAGGGCAGGGTGGGCATGTATGTTTGCGGCCCGACTGTTTATGATTCATGTCATATCGGACATGCAAGATCTATATTAACATTTGACGTGATTGCAAGATATTTAAAGGCAAGCGGTTTTGAAGTAACTTATGTTAGAAACTTTACTGACGTTGACGATAAAATAATAAATCGTGCAAATCAGCTAGGTATTGATTCTAAAGCACTTGCTGAAAAATACATAAATGAATTTTACGAAGACATGGATGCTCTGAATGTTGAAAGACCCACAATCGAACCAAGAGCTACGGAACATATTGCTCAGATTATAAAAGTCATTGAAATGTTAATAGATAAAAGCCTGGCATATGAGATCGACGGCGATATATTTTTTGCAATAGAATCATTTAAAGATTATGGCAAACTTTCCGGACGTAAGCTTGAAGATATGGAAGCCGGCGCCAGAGTAGATATCGACGAAAGAAAACACAACCCGTTTGATTTTGCTTTATGGAAATCAGCCAAGCCAGGAGAGCCTGCGTGGGACAGCCCGTGGGGTAAGGGGAGGCCTGGGTGGCATATTGAATGTTCGGCGATGAGTACCGAATACCTGGGTAAAACATTTGATATTCATGGCGGAGGAAAAGATCTTATCTTTCCGCATCACGAAAATGAAATTGCACAGTCAGAAGGAGCATTTGGCAAGCCTTTTGCCAGATTCTGGATTCACAACGGCTTTGTAAATATAAACCAGGAAAAAATGTCGAAATCACTCGGCAATTTTTTGATGATAAAGGATATATTAAAATCCTTTCATCCTGAGGCTGTAAGGCTGTTTCTCCTCTCCAGCCATTACAGAAGCCCCATTGATTTTACAGATAAGGCAATGGATGAGGCAAGTGCCGGCCTTGATAAGATTTATGCGCTGCTTGAGCGTGTTGAAGAAAATAAAGAACTTTCAGAAATAAATAATGTTGAGCCTGGTAATTATTACAAGCAGTTTTGCAAGGCAATGAATGACGATTTTAATACTGCCCGAGGCATTGGTGTGCTTTTTGAAGCTGTTCGAAATATAAATCGATTGTTAGACGAAAATAAACAAGGATTATCTCAAGACGCAATAAAAAATATAATTTCATGTAAATCAGATATCCTGAAAATCGGCGGCATATTAGGCATTCTTTATGAATCACCTGAAGCCTATTTTGAGGGAAAAAAATCTAATGGCTTGGAAAAAAAGTCAATTGATCCTGCAGTTATTGAAGATATGGTTAAAGAGAGGGAAAAAGCCAGAAAGGCAAAAAACTGGGAAAAGGCAGATAAAATCAGGAAGCAGCTTGAAGCCATGGATATTGTTATTGAGGACCGGCCGGAGGGTACGATTTGGAAGGTGAAAACATGAGTAATCGTTTACGGTTCACGGTTTACAGTTTACAGCTTTATATTTTGAACAACTGTGAACCGTCAACCGTGAACCGTAAACTGTTGCCAATCAATCTTTATGTCTTCCTTTAACCTGACATCAAATTTCACACCTAATGGGGATCAGCCTTATGCAATAGAATCCTTGAGCAAAGGTATTTTATCCGGAAAAAAGCATCAGGTTCTTCTGGGTGTTACAGGATCCGGCAAGACATTTACAATTGCTCACGTTATCGCAAAAGTTGAAAAACCAACCATAGTCCTAGCCCCAAACAAAACATTAGCCGCACAACTGTACAGCGAGTTCAAGGAACTGTTCCCGGAAAATGCTGTTGAATATTTTGTAAGTTACTATGACTACTACCAGCCTGAAGCATATATCCCTGCCAGCGATACCTATATACAAAAAGACTCCTCAATAAACGAAATGATTGATAAACTTCGCCATTCCGCGACAAGATCTGTTCTTTCACGACGGGATGTTATTGTGGTGGCAAGTGTATCCTGCATATTTGGACTTGGCGCTCCTGAAGAATATCTTGCAATGAGAATTAATCTTGAAACCGGTACTGAACTATCCCGCGATAAGCTTATTTCAGATCTTGTTGCCATTCATTATGACCGCAACGATCTTGATTTCCACAGAGGAGTATTCAGGGTAAGGGGTGACAGGGTGGAAATTTTTCCATCTTATGAAGATGATTTAGCAGTAAGGATAGATTTTTTCGGGGATCAGATCGAAAACATATCAAAAATTGATTCGTTAAAAGGTAATGTGATTAATTGCATTAAAAATATATCTATCTATCCGGCAAGCCATTATGTCAGTAAAAAAAATATTTTAAAAAGAGCAACCAAATCGATCATCGCGGAACTTAAAGACAGAATTGAATATTTCAGGCATGAAAACAAGCTGATAGAAGCACAGCGGATAGAAGAAAGAACCAATTTCGATCTTGAAATGATGCAGGAGCTTGGATACTGCAATGGAATTGAAAATTATTCGAGACATTTTACGGGAAGAAAGCTGGGAGAACCTCCGCCCACGCTTTTAGATTATTTCCCTGATGATTTTCTTGTATGCATTGACGAAAGCCATATTGCTGTCCCACAGGTTCGAGCTATGTACGCGGGTGACAGGTCTCGCAAGAAAACACTTATCGAGTATGGATTCAGGCTGCCGTCAGCTCTGGATAACCGTCCTATGAAGTTTGAAGAATTTGAGTCAAAAATATCCCAGGCAATCTATGTTTCAGCAACTCCTGCTGACTATGAACTCAAAAAAGGAAAGCATGCTCCTGTCGAACAGATAGTAAGACCCACAGGCCTTATTGATCCTGCAATTGATGTGAGGAAAGCAGAGAATCAGGTTGATGATCTTTATGATGAAATTATTAAGCGCGATAAGTTGAATGAGAGAGTGCTGGTAACCACCCTTACGAAACGTATGGCGGAAAATCTTACCGAATATTATGCTGATCTGGGAATTAAAGTACGTTATCTTCACGCTGACATTAATACAATAGAACGAATGGAAATTATTAGGGACCTCAGAATGGGCGAGTTTCAGGTGCTTGTTGGAATAAACCTGCTGCGTGAGGGCCTGGATATACCTGAGGTTTCACTTGTGGCAATACTGGATGCTGATAAAGAAGGATTTTTACGTTCAGTTAGATCACTTGTTCAGACATGTGGACGTGCTTCCAGAAATGTCGGCGGTATGGTAATAATGTATGCTGACCATATTACAAAATCAATGAAACAGGCAATGGACGAAACAAACAGGCGCAGGGAAATACAACAGGATTACAATAAAAAATACAATATTATCCCAACAACTATAAAAAAGAATATAGCATCTATATTTGAGACCGTTTATAAGACCGATCTTAAACAACAGGTTGAAAATGTATCAGAAACACTTGCAGAGTATGAATCTGCTGAGAACCTGGATGATATTATAAAAGCTATGGAAGATGAAATGAATCAGGCGGCAAGAGAACTTGCATTTGAAAAAGCCGCGGACCTGAGAGACCAGATTAAAGCGCTTAAAAAAATAATGCTTTATTAAAAAGTAGCGGTTTACGGTTCACAGTTCACGGTTTACGGTTGCTCAAAACATAAAACTGTTAACTGTAAACCGACAACCGTGAACGGTTACTAATGAGTTTAAACGATAAATTCTCCGGCGCACCCAATGATCCTGGTGTCTATCTTATGAAGGATGCTGAAGGAAAAGTTATTTATGTGGGCAAGGCCAAAAATCTTAAAAAAAGACTTTCTTCATATTTTAAACAATCCGGACAGATAAATTTGAAAACCAGGGTTCTTGTTAAAAAAGTTTCAAGTTTTGATACAATTATAACAAGAACCGAAAAAGAGGCCCTGATCCTCGAATCAAATCTTATCAAACAATACAAGCCAAGGTATAACGTGATCCTGAAGGATGACAAAAGATATCCTTCGCTGCGTCTCGATATAAAAAGTCAGTATCCGAGCCTGAATATTGTTAGAAAAATTGAAAAAAACGGTGCCCAGTACTTTGGCCCTTTTTCATCTTCCCAGGCTGTTCGACAGACTTTAAAAATAATCCACAAAACATTTAAACTTCGCAAATGTAAAACAAAAAATTTTAAAGAAAGGTCCCGTCCATGCCTTAACTATCAAATAGGCGCATGCCTCGCACCATGCTGTCTAAATGTTGATAACAAAACTTATAATGAAATTGTTAAAGAAGTTATTTTGTTTTTAAAGGGAAGAACTCCTGAGCTTATTAAAAAAATAAAAAAACAGATGACATCTGCAGCCAGAGATCAGGACTATGAAAGAGCTGCAGTGCTCAGAGACAAGATTTTCGCACTTGAAAAAATTCTTGAAAAACAGGTTGCAGTAACTACTGACTTTAAAGACAGAGATGTAATTGCCATTGCTGATTCCTCTGAAATTTTACTTATAGCTCTGCTCTTCGTCCGTGGCGGATATCTTTTGGGGAAAATGCATTTCAGTTTTACAAAAAACATATCAACAAAAGCGGAAATGGTTAGTGCCTTCATCAGACAGTATTATGAAAAAACACATTTTATTCCCCAAGAAATCCTTGTCCCGATTCCCTTGGAAGATACTTGCGTACTTGAAGACTGGTTAACTGCTATAAATCAAAAAAAAGTCAGGATCCTGTATCCCAGAAGAGGGGAAAAGACCCAACTTGTTAAGATGGCGGCACATAATGCACAAAACAGTCTAAAAGATCTGACAGCTTCCACTGATGCTGCACTTGACATTTGCATCAGACTTCAAAAAAGACTTAGAATGGACAAAATGCCGGAACGTATAGAATGCTTTGACAACTCCAATATATCCGGGACAGAGCCTGTGGCAGGTATGGTAGTTTTTGAAAACGGCAAACCCAATAAATCCTTATATCGTAAATACAAAATAAAAACAGTTGATGAACAAAATGACTATGCATACATGGCTGAAATACTTACCAGACGATATGGCAAAGGGGAAAAATCAAAGCCTTATCCTGATCTGCTTGTAGTGGACGGCGGCAAGGGGCATCTGAATATTGCTGTATCAATTATAAAAAAAAGTAAACTTGAAAAAAACTTTGAAATAATAGGTATAGCAAAAAAAGATGCAGCCAGGGGAGAGACAAACGATAAGGTTTACCAGCCGGGCAGGGCAAACCCTGTTAACTTCGGCAGGGAAGGGGATCTCCTTCTGTTTTTACAAAAAATAAGGGATGAATCTCACCGCTTTGCGATTTCTTTTCATCGTAAACGTAGAGACAAGAAATCTATACATTCTGTTTTTGATACTGTTCCCGGTATAGGCAAAAAAAGGAAAGAAACACTTCTTAAAAATTTTGGAAGTATTGATAATATACGTAAGGCAACAATTGAAGAACTTGTATCTATTCCTGGAATAAGTCGTAACATAGCAGAAGAGTTAAAAAAACAGTTTACGGTTGCCGGTTTACAGTTCACGGTTGATAAGGAACCGGGATGAATTTGTCAAGGCAATTAACCGTGAACCCAGGGAAACGTCAAAGTCAGTGCTAAAGTGCTAATATTTAGAGTTTGTGGGGACCTCAAAATCCGAAATACGAATATCGAAACTCGAAACAATATCTAATTTCGAATATCAAATGACCAAAACATGTCAGGCACTTATGCAATATCTATGGCGCTCCACCATGTTTGAAATTTTGAATTTTGGTCATTTGTATTTGTTTCGGATTTCGGATTTCGAGCTTCGAATTTATTGAAAATTGAATAAGTAAGCAATTCTTGTGAATTCAGGAGGTTATCAGCTTAAATGACGTGGCCTTGACTGTGAACCGTGAACCGGCAAATGTAAACCGTTCTCTTACTTTAAAAGCCCCACAAGTTCTTTAACCGCATCAGCCGATCTTTTAAGAGCCGCATTTTCTTCATCAGTAAGTTTAATCTGTATAATTTCTTCTATGCCGCTTGAGCCTAATTTTACAGGAACCCCTATAAAAAGATTGTTTATTCCATACTCGCCCTTAAGATATGCTGCACATGGAAGAATCTTTTTTTTGTCCTTAAGAACAGCTTCAGCCATTTCTACAGCCGCAGATGCCGGCGCATAGTAGGCGCTTCCTGTTTTTAAAAGCCCTACAATTTCAGCCCCGCCCTTCCTGGTTCTTTCAACCAAAGCATCAATCCTCTCCTTTGAAAGCAATTCAGTAACAGGTATTCCAGCAACAGTTGAATAGCGCGGCAAGGGCACCATTGTATCGCCATGTCCGCCTAAAACAAATGCGTGCGTATTTTCAACAGAAACATTAAGCTCCATTGATATAAAAGCCCTGAACCTGGCCGAGTCTAATACTCCGGCCATGCCGATCACCCTGTTCCTGGGGAAATTGCTTGCCTTATAAGCAACATGGCACATAGCATCAAGAGGGTTGCTGACAATAATAAGGACAGCATCAGGGGAAAATCGTGCTATCTGTTCAGTGACGCTTTTCATAATCTTTGTATTGGTGTTTAAAAGATCATCACGACTCATTCCGGGTTTTCTTGCTATACCTGCTGTAATGATAACAACATCGGACTTTTCTGAAGCCTCATAATTATTGCTGCCGATAAGATCGGCATCATGTTTTTCAATCGGCGCTGCCTCTGCAAGATCAAGAGCTTTTCCCTGAGGCACACCTTCAATAATATCAATCATTACAACATCGCATAGTTCTTTTTCAGCCAGACGCTGCGCTGTAGTAGCTCCCACATTGCCTGCTCCGACCACGGTTACTTTCTTATCCATAAATTCTCCTTAACGCCCTTCGGGCGAGCTGTTAGTTATTAGCCGATAGCTGTTAGTTGTTAGTTGTTAGCTTTCATTTTGTCAATAATTTAATCTCTCCCTAATTTCTACTTTCCAATTTCAAGTTTCAGCCGTGAACGGCTATCATTTAGATAATTCTCCATTATTGACAATAATTATAAAATCATGGATATTATACTTAGCTTTCGCTAGTTTTTAGAGGTATAATTTAATTTATCAATTCTGTGAGCCAAAGTGCCTAAAATGCCTAAAATGCCTAAAGTGAGCTAAAGTGCCTAAAGTTAAGGAATTTTGCCATTTTATATAGGTTCTTTAATGCTATCAATGTACAAAGGATACAAACTCTCTCTATCTTTGGATTATCAATTAGCACGCCGAAGGCGTACCACAACTTTAGGCACTTTAATATACTTTAGCTCACTTTAGGCACTTATAACTTGATCGCAACATATAGTGTGTGTTTAATTCAATGAGCTTAAGAAAAAACTATCGAAACGTAAGATTATAGAATTTGTTAAGGAATTAGTAACAGTTCACGGTTAACGGTTGTTCAAAACATAAAACTGTGAACTGTGAACCGACAACTGTGAACGGTTACAATTACTGAAAGGACAAACAACATGGAACAAATTGTATTTGAAACTGATTTCCCAAAATTAAATTTACTAAAAAGAGGAAAGGTAAGAGATATGTACGATCTTGGCGAAACTCTCTTAATGGTTGCCACTGATCGAATCTCGGCATTTGATGTGATAATGCCTGATCCAGTGCCGGAAAAAGGAAAAATTCTTACACAGATTTCTCTGTTCTGGTTTGATGTAATGAAGCCTGTTATATCTAATCATATTATTTCCAGTAACGTTGACGACTACCCGGAGATCTGCAAACCTTACGCAGAAATGCTTCGAGACAGGAGCATGCTTGTAAAAAAAGCCAAACCCCTTCCTATTGAATGCGTTGTAAGGGGTTATATATCCGGGTCGGGCTGGAAATCCTATCAGGAATCAGGGATTGTCTGCGGTATAAAACTGCCTGATGGTTTACAAGAATCTGAAAAACTCCCCGAACCTATTTTTACACCTTCAACAAAGGAAGAGGTTGGTGTTCATGATGTAAACATTAATTTTGAAGAAGCTGTAAAAATAATAGGCAGAAGCCTTGCAGAAAAGGTAAAAGAGATAAGTCTTTTAATTTATAAAAAAGGGGCTGAACTGGCTGATAAAAAGGGCATAATAATTGCTGATACAAAATTTGAATTCGGCATTTTTGAAAATGATATCATTCTTATAGATGAAATACTGACCCCTGATTCATCCAGGTTCTGGCCCAAAGAGTCTTACAGTCCTGGTCAGTCGCAAAAGAGTTACGACAAACAGTATTTAAGAGATTATCTTATTTCAATCAACTGGGACAAAGTACCACCAGCTCCTTTTCTTCCAAAAGAAGTAGTCAAAAATACACGTGAAAAATATCTTGATGCATTAAACCTGATTACCGGAAAAAGTTATGGACTTTGAAAACAATCAGGTTCCACTGTCACTTATAGATTCAAAGGATCAAACCTTTCGCATTACAACCGAGACAGGCATAGATGATCTTTTAGATTCTATTAAGAATGTGGGTTTGATAAATCCCCCGATACTAATAAAAAAAAAGTCAAAATATACCATCATATGCGGTTTCCGCCGAATTGCGGCATGCCGGATACTTGGTTTGTTGAATATAGAGGCAAAAATTCCGGTCTCTAAGACTAACGAGCTTGACTGCCTTAAATTTGCAATAACAGACAATTCATTCCAAAGGCCGCTCAACCTGATTGAACAGTCTAGAGCGCTTTTTATGCTTTCCGGCTTTTTTAAAGATATTACAAGTCTCGCTGACGCAGCGTCATCACTTGGTTTGCCGCGTAATCCATCTCTTATAAAGAAAATAATAGATATCTATCATCTTTCATCGCCCATTCAAAACTGCGTACTATCCAACATTATTTCTCTTTCAATGGCAGTGGAACTCGGTAGATTTGAAAAAAATGCCGGAATTACTTTTGCCGAAATTTTCAATGACCTTAAACTGGGGCTGAACAAGCAAAGAGAAGTAATCACAATGATTAATGAAATTTCCCTTCGCGAGAACATTCCAGTCATGAAAGTTATTCAGGAAAGCGATTTCCAGGAAATTCTGCAAAATGATGAGCTTGATCGAACTAAAAAGACCGAAAAATTAAGATTTTATTTAAAAAAGAGACGTTACCCCTCAATCACTCTTGCTGAACAGAAATTTGAAGAACTTGTTAAAAAATTAAAGCTCGGAAACAATATGAAACTGATTCCTCCAAAAAATTTTGAGGGCAATACATTTATTATAAAATTATACTTCAATAACCTGAAAGATCTTCAGGCTCACGCTGATACCCTTGAGGAAATCCTGCAAAATCCTATTTTTAGAAAACAGGTCTTCCCTGACATGTGACCTCCGACACCTGATCCCTGTTTGTTTCCCTCACAATTGACAAAGTTTCTTAACCCAGGTCCCGAACAAATAGACGAAACGGCTCTAAAGGCTTATGGATAAAAAATTAAAACTCGCTTACTCAACCTGTCCTAATGACACCTTTATTTTTTATGCGCTTGCTCACAATGTGATTGACTGCGGCGAACTTAAATTTGAAATCAAACTCGCAGATGTAGAGACGCTGAATCAGCACGCAAGGGCAGGGGTTTATGATATTTCAAAATTGTCTTTTGCCGCCATTGGTCATCTTGTCGAAGAGTATGGTCTTCTTAGAAGCGGTGCAGCGCTTGGAAGAGGTTGCGGCCCTCTTTTAGTGGCAAAACCCGGATTTGATATTGAAAAGCTTTCTTCAAAAAAAATAGCTGTGCCAGGCATGTGGACTACAGCATGCATGCTGCTTGGTCTTTATCTTTCCAAAAATCCTGAAGCAGTTCCAATGCCCTTTGAACAGATAATGCCGGCAATTCAAAATGATAAATATGAATGCGGTGTAATAATTCATGAAGGCAGGTTTACTTATGAAGAATATGGACTTGTCAGAGTTATTGACCTCGGAGAGTGGTGGGAAGAAAAAACATCACTTCCAGTTCCTCTGGGAGGTATTGTTGTTCGAAGGGATATAAAATCTTCGATCACAAGAAGGATGGAAGATTTAATACGATCAAGCGTGGAATATTCCTTTAATCATAGAAATGAAGCAGATAATTATATTAAAAAATATGCGCAGGAAATGTCCCCAGAGGTAATTCGTCAGCATATAGACCTTTACGTTAATGATTTTACTCTGAATTTAGGGAAAGAAGGAGAAGAAGCAGTTAACACGCTATTTAGAATGGCAAGGGATAGTAAAATGCTACCTGAAAGTAGCTCGCCATTATTTATTAATTCAGGTATCAATCCATCGCGTGACGCAACTCGATGACTGTCAGTTCCGGTGGAGCCAGGAAGCGAATTGGAGGACCCCATGTCCCTAATCCGGTTATCAGATTGAACGGAAATATTTGCCCACCATGAGTGTGCCCTGATAATTGCAGGTAGTCCCCACAAAACAATGCAGGTCAATAATTTCAACAAGTTACATATCATAGCTTCTGGCGACACATGGCGAAAAATCAGGTGTTTACAAAGCAAGACAGGGCGATGTTTCCAAACCTGCATTGATTTGTAGGGACTACCGGATATCTGGAGAGGTTAAGAGCTATTCCCCGTACATATCAGTTATGAGCTTGCGTAATTAAACCGCTTTAACACTTCAAGGACATAATCTATATCCTTTTCGGTATGATCAGCCGCAACCTGAAAACGGATTTCCTCGTCGCCTTTAGGAACGACCGGATAATTCAAGCCTGTAGCCAGGATGCTGTTTGCAGTCAAATACTCGACCAGTTGCGATGTCTTCTGCGTATCCCTGACCATCAAAGGCACAATCGGGTGCTCACTTGCAATAATCTCGTAGCCCAGGTCCACCAGCCCTTGTTCAAATCTTCTGGTCAGGTTTCGCAGTTTTTCCAATAATTGTCTTCCCTGTTTGCTGTCTATTATTTCCAGTGCCTTTATGGCTGCGCCGGCTTCTGCAGGGGTGATGGGGTTGGAATAGATATAAAACGGCGCTGTCTCTCGTAAATATTCAACAATGGTTGCAGAGGAGGCGATATAGCCGCCGTTTACGCCCAAAGCTTTGCCCAGGGTGGCCACGATCATGTCGATACCCTGTGCTCCGGTATATTCTTCGGTTCCGCGGCCGGTTTGACCGAAGGCGCCGACTCCGTGAGAATCATCTACGAGGGTATTTACTCCGCCTTCAAATTGGGGCTTATACCGTGCGGCGATTGCGCTAATTGCGTCCAATGGTGCGTAGTCTCCGCGCATGCTGAAAATACCATCGGTTACAATGAGTACCCGGCGCCCTTTGCCCAGCGCCTTTTTGATTTTTGCTTCCAGATCGGCCATATCAAGATGACGAAAGATGTGCTTTTCTTTAGGCCGGGCCAGCCGGATCGCATTGATTATACAATTATGGTTGAGTTCATCACTGATGATAATGGTTTCGCTGTCAATCAGCGGCGTGATCACGCCCATCACTGCGGCATAGGCCGAGCTGAAGATCATGGCAGCCTCACGCTGGTGAAAGGCGGCTAATTTCTTTTCCAGTTCTACATGGGGGCTGTAAGTGCCGCTGATAAAACGCACTGCGCCGGGACCGGTGCCGAATTGTCCGGCAGCGACCTCTTCGGCTGCAATGATTTCAGTATTTAAAGACAAGCCAAGATAGGAATTGGAATTTAACCTCAAAAACGCTTTTTTTCCATAGCCTGCGAGAAAGTAGCGCGGACCGTTTTTGCCTTCAGCCGGCTTGATACCGGTAATCACCTTTTCCCTGCCTTTGCTCAGACCGGTTGCTTTTAGTTCATCAAGTTTTTGTTGCAGCAGATTTTCTAAGGGTGTGACTGTCATGATGGATTCTCCAACATCTTAGATATATTTTGGACCATATCCCGGGTCATTGCTTGCAGATCGTATTCCGGTTTCCAGCCCCATTCCTGCCGGGACGCACTATCATCCATACTGTCCGGCCAGGAGTCGGCGATTGCCTGGCGCAACGGGTCGATTTGATATGCAATGGTAAAATCAGGTATCAGTTTTTTGATTTCAGCAGCAATGGTTTTCGGGGAAACGGACATGGCCGTGACGTTAAATGCATTACGATGCCTGAGTCTGCCGGGATCTGCTTCCATAATCTCGATGGCTGCTTTCAGCGCATCCGGCATATACATCATGTCCAGACACGTCTTTGCTTTCAGATAGCAGGTGTATTTTTTATGCTTGACCGCCTCAAAATAGATCTCTACGGCGTAGTCAGTGGTGCCGCCGCCCGGTGGCGTCTTATAGGAAATCAGTCCTGGATAGCGTACCCCGCGGGTGTCCACTCCAAATCGTTTGAAATAATAATCGCAGAGCAGCTCACCCGCGACTTTGGTGACCCCATATATGGTGGTGGGGCGCTGGACCGTGTCTTGCGGGGTGTTTTGCAACGGTGTGGAGGGGCCGAAGATAGCGATGGAACTGGGGGTAAACACCGCGCAGCCGTATTCCCGTGCCACTTCCAGGACATTGTAAAGTCCGTTGACGTTCACCTGCCAGCCCAGTTGGGGATTTTTTTCAGCACTGGCCGAAAGCACAGAGGCAAGGTGGTATATCGTATCGATCTTGTATTTTTTGACCAGTTCGGCGATGGTATTGATCCGGGTGCAGTCGATATAGTGAAAGGGGCCTGATTCGCGCAAAGCCGGGTCTGGTTTTTTGATATGACCTGCTGCAACAACGCCGGTGCTGCCAAGGTTTTCGCGTAACAAGAGGGTTAATTCAGAACCGATCTGTCCCGTGGCACCAGTCACCAATACTTTTTTCATAAGGCCTGCGCTCAATTTTTTAGTTGGTTTGAAATTGTGTAATTTCCGGCTAAATATCAAATTCAAAAATACTTAACAAGCGCCATTTGGGGGTGTTTTTTATTTTTTTTCTTTGCGAGCTTGGCGCCTTCAAATTACATGATACAAGACTCGCCCACTGATAATAAAATGTAAGAATATCTGAAACTCGCATCTAAGTGAGCCTAAAGAAAAAACAGTGGCCAATCCTTTAATACCTGTTGGTTAAGCGATAGATCAAATGTCTTAAAGATAAATTTTCTTATGCGCTGTTTTTTTCTCAAAGCTCACTAAGATGCTCAAACAGTCAGCCATTTTACATTTCATCACCAGCGGACTCGTCTTTTTTATTTTTACCAGAACTTTTTGAGGAGTTACAGAAAATGACTTAGCCGTGTCCTTCTTTTTGACTTGTAAGGATGAATTTGATAGATAAGGGCTCGGTCAAAAATAACTTGGTAGAATTTGCGCCCGAATTTGTCGTAGATTTAATTGATCTGATTGAGCAAAACCGCAGGAATAGCGAGCTATTTCGAGGAATTTTGCGATTGAAGATCGGTTAAAGATATGGTGAAGTCGGGATGCAAAAATGCCATGTTATTTTTTAGCGAGTCCTAAGATCAATCTGGAGAATTATCCTATGAGAACGGAAGGTGAACCATGGAACAGATGATCAGAATTTTCTTCGATTTTTTGCAGATGCCGTATGTACGGGTGGGTTTTATCCTGGCTGGGTCAATATTGGCGGCGCTCTTTGCAAGGCTTATTTTTACCCGCCTTATTTTGTCATGGAGCAAAAAGACCAGGACTCAAGTGGATAACCGGCTTGCCGATGTCCTTCACGGCCCTGTTGTGTATTCCATTATCCTTGCAGGGATTGCCTTAGCGATAGTGGACCTCGATTTCAAACCCACGATAAATTTCATAGCAACAGGCATAATAAAGACTTTTGCCGTGATTATCTGGGGAAGGGCGGCAATGCAGACAGGCACCATTTTGCTTGCGGTTCTTAGCCGTCAGGCGGACCGGGTTTCCTGGATTCAACCCAAGACCCTGCCGCTGTTCGAGATTGTGCTGAAGATCGTGGTGATCGGAGGATCGCTCTACTTTGCATTTGTAGCCTGGCAAATAAACGTTACTTCATGGATTGCTTCGGCAGGGATAGTTGGTATCGCGGTTGGTTTTGCGGCCAAGGACACTCTGGCGAATCTCTTTGCTGGTGTATTTATTCTCGCGGATGCGCCGTACAAAATCGGAGACTTCATAATTCTTGAAAGCGGAACAAGGGGTGTGGTTACGGATATAGGCATACGTTCTACCCGCCTCCTTACCCGCGATGATGTAGAAGTTACCCTGCCGAACGCTGTTATCGCGAACAGCAAGATCGTCAACGAAACCGGAGGGCCCCACCAGAAGATGCGAGTCCGGGCCAAGGTATCGGTTGCCTATGGCAGCGACGTGGATAAGGTGCGCGAAATTCTGCACGCCTGCGTCAAGAACATAGACCACGTCTGCGACCAGCCGGAGCCACGGGTCCGCTTCCGCGAATTCGGAGACTCCGGGCTTTTGTTCGAACTTCTTGCCTGGATTGACAAGCCGGTGTACATAGGCATTGTGCTCGACAGGCTTAACACTGAGATCTACAAGACGTTCAACGAAGCAGGGATAGAGATCCCCTACTCAAAGCATGACGTGTACATAAAAGAGATGCCGGAAATGACATAAAACTTTATCCAGCTATGTTTGTAAACCAAAACTCAAAAAAGGATAATAAATGGAAAATAAACTACAGCTTCTTATGGAAAAGATAAAAAAACTGGAAAAAGAACTTGCCGAGGAAATTCAAAACCAGGAGGAGATGTTTTTTTATAAGATCCGCGGCGAAAAAGTGCTTTTTGAAAAGAATGTCAAAAAAAAGCATAAAGCTATTGTTAAAACCATTTCACGTTATTTATCCGATGCAGACCTATTGAACATTCTGACTGCACCGGTAATATGGTCTTGTATTTTCCCTGCCTTATTCATGGATTTAGTCGTAACATTTTATCAGGCTATATGCTTTCGAGTATATGGTATACCAAGGGTGAAACGAAACAAATACATTGTGATAGATCGTCGTTCTCTCAGTTACCTCAATGGAATTGAGAAATTGAATTGTGCATATTGCGGATACTTTAATGGGTTGATTGTATATGTCCAGGAAGTAGCTGCAAGAACTGAGCAGTACTGGTGTCCAATTAAACATGCCAGGAGAACCGCTTTAATTCATAGTCGTTATGGTAAATTTTTTGAGTATGGAGATGGAGATGAATATCGGAATAAAATAGAGGAAGTTCGCAGAGATTTTGATGATATCAGAGAAGGAAACTCGGAAAACTCGTTGGTGAATAGTTGACATTTATATTGAATAAGGAAATTTTATGAAATTAGGAATAGTTGGTCTTCCACAGTCTGGGAAGTCTACCATATTTGAAGCTTTAACAAAGAACACAATAGAAATCGGGAGCAAAAGTAAAGACCATATAGCTGCCGTAAGGGTTCCGGACGGGCGCGTGGATTTTTTAAGCGATATGTATAAGCCTAAAAAAACCATTTATGCCCAGGTTGAGTATTTTCTGCCCGGCATAGGAACGCAGAGCAAAGATAAAAACAAGGAGCAGAATATATGGACTAAAATAAGAGATTGCGATGCTTTGATCCATGTGGTTCGCAACTTTGCAGGATTTGGTTTTGATAAGCCTGAGCCTTTCAGCGATTTTGTTAAACTGGATCAGGAATTTATTATTGAAGATCTTGTTGTTATTGAAAAACGTCTGGAGCGCCTGCAACAGGACATGCAGCGCAGCAGGGATATAAATAAGGAGGAAGTCACTCTTTTAAAAGAATGCCTTGACAGTCTTGAAAAAGAGATTTCTTTAAGAAAAAACAGCGATCTATCCTCTGCGCATATTTTAAAGGGTTATGCGTTTGTGTCAGCAAAGCCAAAGCTGGTTTTGTTTAACAATGAGGACGATGACGACGGAATCCCCGATGCAGAAGATGATACAACTTCCAAAGAAGACTGTATGGTGATAAGAGGCAAGCTGGAGCAGGAGCTTGCGCAGATGTCTGTTGAAGATACAAAAGACTTTCTTGATGAGTTTAATATTACTGCTTCTGCTATGGACAGGGTCATCAAGCGGTCATATGCGCTGCTGGGTCTTATCTCTTTTTTTACTGTCGGCGAGGATGAGGTAAGGGCATGGACAACAAAGAAAGAAGCAACAGCGCTTGATGCTGCCGGAGTGATTCACACAGACTTCCAGAAAGGATTTATACGTGCAGAGGTTCTTTCCTATAATGATCTTATGGATGCCGGTACATATAATGAGGCAAGAAAGAAGGGCACTGTCAGGCTTGAGGGCAAAGAGTACTGCGTTCAGGATGGAGATATTATAAATTTTCGTTTTAATGTTTAATTTCTTCTTTCAGCAGGCAGCATGCAATTTTGTATTCAGGTGTACCATTGCTTTTGTAGCTGAGATTTTCAGGCTGTATGAGCTTGTTCATAACACACCCCTCAGGTATGTTAAGATGAAAAAAATCGTTTTCATTTATTTTGCCTGTGTTGACGAGCCTGTTGTCTTTAAAGATCATGCTGTGCAAAGGGAAGTCTTCGCAGATAGGGCATCTGTAAACCCTTCCGTTGGGGAAGATGAAATAATTTTCTGCCACAAGACCCGCGCATTCAAAGGTTTCTTCGCTGCTTAAAAAGACTTTTGGATATGAGACGGTTATGCCGCGCTTTGCGACTTTTTCAGCAACGTCGGGTATTATGCTTAACCATTCGGATCTGGAAACCTGTAATTTTTCTTGATTTATTTGGGCCGGCTTGCCCCTGATACCTATAACCTGCACGAAAAATCGTTCTATATTCAGATCATTCAGCAGGGGCACCATCATTTCAAGCTCGTGTATATTGGCGCTGCTTACTGTATAGATAAGACTTGTGCCAAACCCCATGGAAACGGCTTTTCTTATACCTTCTATGCATTTGTCATATGATCCTTCTCCTCTGATCATATTGTTTGTCTTTCTTGTTGCCCCATCAAGGCTGAAACTGAAATAGTCAACATCATCAGGCGAAACTTTTGAAAGTATGTCATTAAAGAGATATCCGTTTGTGTCAACAGTTATGGAGTTGTACCCCATATTTTTTGCTTTTTTTATGGCAAAAGAAAGGTCGGGGTGAATTGTAGGCTCTCCACCTAAAAAAATGACATTGGCAATATTGCTTTTTTCGGCAAAAGCGCCGAGCCATGCCTCTATTGTTGACAAAGGAAGGGTGTTTTCTCCATGTTGTTCCCTGTTTATATAACAGTGCCTGCAATTGAGATTGCACTTCGTTAGAATATGAAAGAACACATTTGTGGAATTTTTTGAAAAGGAAACGGTTTTTTTCATTTAATTTTTTCTGTCAGTACTTTCAGTTGCTTTTTGGTTTCGATAAGTTCTTCGTTAGTTAATCGTAATCGGGTTGATAGATATTCCGCAAACACTTTATACAATAAGAGCAGAAAATTTGCAGTTTCATCATCTGAAGGGAGTCTGTCGGTAGCAGCGGTGTTAACGGCAAGACATATTGTTTCCTCCTCTGCATAGACCGATGCCGACCTGCTTAACCTGTCCAGAATTCTCATTTCGCCGAAAATTTCACCGGATTTACTTATTGTGCTGATAGTAACTCCATTTTTTTCTATTCGTACCTTGCCGGAAAGAATAAAGTAAAACCACGGGTCCATATCACCCTCTTTGATAATTATCTCTCCATCTTCGTATCGCCTTACCTTGCTTAGCCTGAGCATTTTGCCCAGATTTTTTGTCTCGAATTTTCTTAACGCAGGAATCGCGAAGAGCTGTTTTATGTTTTGAATACTATCTTTAAGATATTTTGATTCAATCATAATTATAGCCTCGAATAAAGCGAAAATTTAATGGGGCGAAGGATGCGCTGTCAAGAAGAGCCGGTAGTTTTTTGGCTGCTCCGAAAAAGGACATCTTTGATGGGTTGAAAAGTTTAGAACTCCTGTTTTATTTCCTGCTCTATCTCCTGTTCTTGATTGCCCGTTTCAATTGGTTCAGCTATACTATCCTCAACGGATTTTTCATCCATATTCATATCCTTGATCATTTCTTCCCGGGCTTCTATTTGTTTAAGAAGGTCGTTGATTACAAGTTTAGTGGTTTCCAACTCTGCTTCGATATTGATTCTGTCAGCCTCGGATCGGAGCTTTTTGCTTTTCAGGTTTGCCAGGGTTTTGATGTTATCTTTATTTTCACCAAGACCCGACTTCATTATTGCTTCAAGTTTTTGAATTTCTAATGTTATTTCAGCTTGTTCATGGAGCTTTTTAGAAAGATCCACTTCGCTGTCTGAATAATTTTCCTGATTAACGGCCAGATTGTTTTTAAGTTTTGCCAGCTTTAGTTTTTCCCCGGATACTTTCATGTCAAATTCGGCCTTGTAAACATCATCTTTCATGTCCTCAGGCACCTGAGTAATCAGTTGATGGTATGCCGGTGATCTAATTGAGGTTATTGATTTTTGTATATTCCTGGTTGTTTCACAACCTGTTGAAAATAAAAATGCTATTAAAAGCGCCAAGTTGACATGCCAAAACCTTTTCATGATTTTCTCCTTTTTTTGTTGATAGGAAAGCGATTGAATTGTAGTGTGATAAATTTAATATCACAAAAGGTCATGATGGTAAAGGTTGAAGAAAAAATAATATATGTAAAACTTTTCATAAAATAAATTACACATTAAATTAGTTGCTATTTTTCTTGAGAATTTATAACTAATTGATATATTTTATATATATTTTAGCCACTTTTTTTGGTATAAATAATGCATGCTTAAAATAAAATATATCGAGGGCTAAAGCATGGGTGATGCATATATATTGGATAATGGCGGCAGACGTTCGGGCATTGAAAGGAGGGAATTTTCATACACAAATTATTTCCCTGAAAGAAGGTCCGGCAAAGACAGGAGAAACGGAGTTGAGAGGAGAAAGGGTTATGCTCACAGAGAAGGTATGGAAAGAAGATCTGTTTAAACTATAGTTTGCAGTTTTATCGGCTAATCCGGCGGTTTAAAATTATGAAAAAAAAGCTCCTTGTGATCGAAGATGAAAATTCTGTAGCCAAACAGCTCCGATGGGGCCTGGGCAAGGAATATGAAATTACTATTGTCTCTGACGCTGGTCAGGCAAGGCCGCTGCTTGCTTCCGGCGTTTTTCCGGTAGTTAGCCTGGACCTTGGCCTGCCGCCCTATCCGGACACTCCCCAGCAGGGTTTTGAGCTGCTCGAAGAGATATCTTCCCTTGCTCCCCATACACGGGTGATTGTCATCACCGGTAATGCTGAGGAAGAAAACGCGGTTAAGGCCATTGCTCTCGGGGCCGCTGATTTTTGCGCAAAACCGATTGATTTAAAGATATTAAGGATCATTCTTTCCCGTACTTTTAAAATCCATGAACTGGAAGAGACCAATCGCCGGCTCCAGCGGCAAACCAGCCAAAGCGGATCACTATGCGGCATGTTCGGTATCTCCCCTGTCATGGAGGAGTTGTTTGAGCGTCTCAAACACGTCAGCAAGACCGACTATCCGGTACTGATCACCGGAAATACGGGAACCGGCAAAGAGATGGCTGCCCACGCTGTGCACAGCCTGAG
>JAUWFS010000028.1:0-23831 GCA_030606805.1 Deltaproteobacteria bacterium | reverse complement strand
AGCCTTTTTTCCAGCATACGAATACGGCGGATTTCTTTTGAATTGATAAGTGCAATTGAAAAACCTGATTTTCCTGCACGCGCTGTTCTTCCGCTTCTATGGGTATAAAGATCTACTTCATCCGGCAGATTATAATGAATTACATGGGTAATATCATCCACATCCAGACCTCTTGCCGCAACATCAGTTGCCACAAGAATTCTGACAGAACCCTGGCGAAACTTCCGCATCACAGAATCCCTTTGAGCCTGGGATAAATCACCGTGAAGTGCTTCAGCCTGATAACCATCCTGCATCAATAATTCAGCTAAAGCCTGAGTATCTTTTCTGGTTCTGCAAAAAAGTAAACCCAAAATATCAGGTGAAAAATCTATAATCCGCTTTAATCCCAGATATTTGTTTTTTTGTTGAATTGTATGGCATATATGCTTGATATTTTTCGGGCTTTGGCGTTTGCCGCCTACATGCACTTCTACCGGATCAGTCAGATAATTGCGGGCAATAGCAGCAACGCCCTTGGGCATGGTTGCAGAAAAAAGCCATATTTTTCTATGATCCGGCATTTTTTTAAGATATTATCAATATCTTCTTGAAATCCCATATTAAGCATTTCATCAGCTTCATCTAAAATTGTATATGAAACCTTTGACAGATTGGCAGCCTTGCGGTTAATCATATCAATAAGCCTGCCTGGAGTAGCTACAATAATTTGAGGCTTGCTCTTAAGCTGTTTAATCTGGGTTAAAATACTGGCTCCGCCATATATGGCAACAATTTTAATTTTGGTCATATATCTGGCAAATTGTTTTAGATCATCTGTAATTTGAAGACATAATTCACGGGTTGGGCATATCACAATTCCCTGAGTATGGAATTTGTTTGAATCAATCAGTTGAATAAGAGGCAGGCCAAAGGCTCCGGTTTTTCCGGTTCCTGTCTGGGCAAGTCCTACAAAATCTTTTTCACCTGAAAGAAGCACAGGCATTGCTTTTTGTTGAATCGGCATAGGAGACTGAAATCCCAGATTCTCAGTTGCCTTAACCAGTTCATCCCTAAGTCCTAATAGTTTGAAACTCATTAAATTCATTCCCTCAAAAAATATTCGGAAGCAGATAAATTTACTGCTCCCGAGAATGTTATTATACACATAAAAAAAGCTGCTCAGACAAATCTGAACAGCTTTCAGACCAGTTTTTACTATTTATAACCATATAAATAACAATTATCAACCTTTTTATCGTAATTTGCAATTTAATACCTCGGAAGGTTATAAAATTGCGTTTTTTTCGGTGAGCAATGAGCATCAAGAGCAAGGCGCGAAGGCGCGGAATAGAACGCTATTGCAAGTGCTATGAAATTTCCCATGGCGGAATTGATTTGGATAAAGATCTGTAAACAGCATCTGTCTTCAGCCGCATATTCTTTCCATCTGAATCTTCTTTTTCACAAAATACTTTAAGAGAAATATAAAATTTCTGCTTTTTTTTATTAAATATCACAATTTCACAATAATTACCTCTATCATAAATAAACTTATAGGGGTAATCTTGTTTTTCTGAAAGCAATGTCGCCCTGTAAACCTCATCAAATGTTAATGGAATGTGTTCAAAACATATATCATTATGCTCCGGAGCTATATTTACACCAAGTTCATCTGCAAACTGCTCAAGTTCCTCTCGTGTGCAGTTAATAGTCCTGTAATGTCTTCCATCTGATATCTCCTCGCATTCACGGCGAATATACTCCAAAAGAAAACAACCTATCATCTTCTCCTGGCCGGGATCAATTCTGTTCTTTCTTTTCTGATATTTCTTTAATCTGTTATAATTTATAATTGCTCTTTTTAATCCACGAAAAATCGATAATCTCCTGTTTGCGAACTTGAGATCTCGCAATATAATGGTTTTGAAACGATTTATTGCTGCATCCTCCAGGCGTTTAATATCTGATAAAGTCAGTGTCAGCTTTGGGCCTTCTTCTTCCTCAGTAAGACAATAAAGGGCTTCATAAAAAGCCACTTCCGGCATCTCCCCGGAATTCTCAATCCAATCGACTTCTTGTTGCAGATAGCTTTCCCCTGAATTCACTTTTTGTCATGCTCCCGCTTTTAGTCATCTAAGGTATGGTTCTGACACTCTTCTCAATTCTCTTTAAAGCTTCTCTCGCGGCATCTCTTACTTCATCAGGATATATCCCGCTGTATAATATATTTTCCAGCCTGGAAACCATTTCGATATTTCCGGTTTCTCCCAAAACATATATAATATCGCCCTTAATTCGGTCCTCAACGCCTTGAAACTGCTCCCACAGGGGATTAATAACCTGGCCGGCCAGTGCGTTATTCTTTTCGGCAAGATATTCGAATGCCACCATTGCACCAAGACGAACCGGCCATTTTTCATGAATAAGTGTATTAATAAAGGCGGGAAAAATACAGTTATGGTCAAACATCATTTCTGCTACCTGATCGGCATTACCTTCTTTTAACAAGCTAATAATTGATGACGTGCTAAGATTGGAAGGGTCGCGGTTAACAATTATCTCAACTATTTCGTTAAGATTTGTAGTACCGGTCCATCGGAAGTTTTCATCCAGCAAAAGCGTTGGTGCAGATCGAATATTATCCAGCTCTGCAATTTCAGGAAAAAGTGTTCCGTCAATAATTTCAAGCTTTATTAATTTATTTGCAAAAGTAAGGGGAATAAGCTGCTTAACACTTTTCGGGCAAAAAGGACATTGTTTTGCTATATATAATTTAAGTTCAGCGGGAAGTTTAACTTTATCAAGTCGATTTCGTACCTCGCCGGTTAATTTAAACGAATTGCCGTCAAGTAAAGTCAGTGCTTCAAGAAATGGCTCCAATTCAGCCTCAAGAGGTATTGCATGGTAATATATACTTCCGCCCACCTTGATGGCAGGCACCTGGTTTTCATCATCCTTGATTTGATTAATACTGAGTTTGGAAGCAAGATTTGATAATTTGTCACAGAATTCTCTGAACCCTGTACTTTTTTCATCTTCCGTCAAAATAAGATCTATTTCGATTTTACCGGATAATCCATCATTCCATCTTTTAATCGTTTTTTCTTCCTGTGGTGTCATTTTTCTCCTATAGACGGCTTTGTAACAAGTTCATATGCAAGGCGTGCGAATCTGAGGAATGAGACTGTACTCAAAGTACGTCGCAATGACGAAAGATGAAGCACAACACCGCAGATGGACTTGTTACGAAGCCGTCAATCATGATCGAAAACATAGCCTATAGAACGAAGGCTTTTAAAATGCGCCGGCTTTTTGGGATTATCCTCAAAATACTTTCTAAACCTCACAATAAAATTATCTACGGTTCTGGTTGTCGTATCTCTATTGTAACCCCAGCCTATTTCCAAAAGTTTGCTTCTGGAAAGCGGCTTGCCTCGATTTGCAATAAAAAGTTTTAAAAGTTTTACTTCCTGCTCTGTCAGATTTATTTTTCCGCATTTACAGTCTGCAACGGAAGTCTCAAAATTGATGTGGTTGCCTCCAAAAGTATAGGTTTTTGGTAATGAAGCAAAACCGAAGCCGTTTATACTATTCCCCCCATGGTTCCAGGATCCCCTGGTTAAAAGTCTTTCAACTCTCAGCAAAAACTCTTCGAGGTTGAAAGGCTTTGAAAGATAATCATCCACTCCATAAGAAAAACCTTTTATCCTGTCATCGGGTTCGCCCTTGGCTGATAAAATAAGTATAGGAATCCGTTCATCCTCAAGACGGATATTTTGAAGCACGGACAATCCGTCAATTCCCGGCAGCATTATATCAAGCACTATCAGATCCGGCATCCATTCTTTCCATTTTTTGAGGCCTGCAACACCGTCTGAAGCAATAATTACATCATATCCCTGGAGGGAAAGATTCAACTTTAAACCTTCCGCTATATGTCTCTCATCTTCAATTACAAGAATACGCTTCTTATCGGCATCATTCATGGGGACACTTCAAGTTTTATTGGGCAAAATTAAAGTAAAAACAGATCCTTTTCCTATTCCTTTACTTTCCGCAATGACTTTTCCTTTATGGATTCGAGCAATATTCTGGACAAGATGCAGGCCAAGACCGCTGCCCTTTGCCGACATATTATCAGACCGACCGGCCTGATAAAATTTCCTGAATATTTTTTTAGTTTCATTCTTATCAAACCCAATCCCATTGTCCTCAAAATGTATATGTAATTCACCCTTTTTGGGCTCAAAAGTAATATCTATTTTGGGTTTTTCCGACGCGTTATATTTAACAGCATTAGTAAAAAAATTCATAAGGAGCATATCAAATAAAGACAAATCTATCCGATAAGAGAATGACCGGCCGGATGGATTATGAATATTTACCTCGCAATTATGAAAAAGATGGTTGTTGTTTTTAAGAAATTGTTTAACTACTTGATTGATATCTGCTATAGAAAAATTTCCTTTATAATTCCTGCTTTGAATTCTGGCAAGGTTCAATATACGGTTTATGTTGTCAGAAAGCCTGGTTACATCCTGAATCATATAGCGGATGTATTTAAGCCGATCTTCTCTGGAAAGCTCATGCTTTAAAAATGTTTCCAGATATAACTTCAATGAAGTAACTGGAGTTTTCAGCTCATGTGTAAAATTATTGATGAAATTATGCTGCAATCTATACAGTTGTGCTGTTTTCTGGGTATATACAAATATCATCAATATACCCATAAGAATTATACCAACAAGAATCGAAAGAACCATAATAACTACCCATGTCTGAGGTTCCAAAACCTGACTGGGATCAAGGTCAAATCTTAATATAACAGCTTTAAGTCCTGTGCTGACCTCCATGTACCAGTGGATATACAGGATCAGAGACAATGCCAGGGCTACTACCGATAAAATAAAGATAAGAATCGGATGAAAAAACAGTTTTGATTTATGCATAATTTCAGCCTTCGCAGGAATCCGGAAATCAATACCACAATTTATTGAAATGTTACAACCTTACTTTATCCGTAGCCGTTCACGGCTTGAAACTTGAAATTGGAAATTTGGCCTTCATGCTTTTGTACCGTTTTTCCCAATTTCTAATTTCGACGTTCCGTGAACGTTTACCTTTATTCTATGGGTTAGTTTAAACCTAAATTAAAGATTTGTAAAACTTTTGTAAAATATAAAAACATTACTGTAATTTTTAACTGTTCTATATTATAAAGACTTTTTTGCTACAAAGTATTAAAGGGTTAATAAATGAAAAACTATTATCATGAATTTCATATTCCGGTTATGGGTACCGGTCACTCGGTTGATACACCCATACGTGTAGCCTGTTTAGGCATTACATCGGTTATATCTCTCGTTGATGATCTGTTGCTGGAAAAAATCCGAAAACATTATTCTGAAAAATTCAGCCTGCCGTATTCCAGGATACCGGCAAACGAAAATGACGGAAGAGCGAAAAGAATAACAGCCTATCTTGAAACAGTACAGGAAATTGTACATATTAAAATGGACAGAATAAAGAAACAACCGTTTTTCAAAAATAATGAAAAAAGCAAATACTTTGATCTACTGCCTGAAAAATCCACTTTAAAAAAGGCATACAACGAACTTTTAAACATAAAAGAAGGATCAAAAAGATCTGATCTGGAGAAAGAACTGACAAGTAAAATGAGGCCCGGCTCTATTGACGTAAATTTAATGGTAAAAGTTGACCGTACTAATTACGACAGTAATGGAGAGCCTTTAAGTGATGAATTCAGCGATGCAAAAACAGGACTTAGGGGCTATGCCGAAAGCAGCCTTAAATCCGCTGTTGTATTTTCAGCCGGAATAAACCAACGTCTTTTCAATTATATGACCTGCTTCAAAGACTTTTATAAGGATAACACAGGACAAGTCAAAAAGAAAATAATTCTAAAGGTGAGCGATTTCCGATCTGCGCTCATACAAGGTAAATTCCTGGCCAAAAAAGGCCTGGAAGTTCATGAATTCCGCATTGAGTCAGGGCTCAATTGCGGTGGTCATGCTTTTGCTTCAAATGGAATTTTGTTGCCAACAGCGCTTAAAGAAGTTAAAGAAAAGCGTGCAAAACTGGCTGATGAATTTCTACCGCTTATAAAAAAATATTACAAGAAAATGGGCTGGGAATATGCTGAATCCGCCCAAAACAACAACCCTCTTATTACGGTCCAGGGCGGTATCGGCAACAATGGAGAAGTACGCAGACTAAAAGAAGATTTTGGCATGGATCTGACAGGTTGGGGCAGTCCTTTTTTACTGGTTCCGGAAACAACCTGTATTGACGACTCTACTCTTGAGCTTTTAAGACTGTCAGGTGAAAAAGATCTCTATTTGAGCGATGTCTCCCCTATTGGAGTGCCTTTCAACAATTTACGCAAAACAGGGTCGGAAATATATACCTGTAAAAAGGCTGCGGAAGGCAACCCAGGTTCAGCGTGCCCGAAGAAATTCCTTGTATCCAATACTGAATTTACAGAACAGCCTATTTGTCTGGCATCCAAACAATACCAGAAAATGAAGCTGGAACAAATAAACAAGCAAGTACTTCCGGAGCCGGAAAAAGAAAAGTATAAAAAAAATATTGTACAAAAAACCTGCCTTTGTGATCATCTCGGCAACGGCGCCCTTATTAACCTGGGGATATCCAAAGAAGAAAATTCTCCCCAGTCAATATGCCCCGGGCCAAATATAGCATGGTTTAACAAAATTTATACTTTAAAAGAAATGGTTGATCATATATATGGAAGGGGTCAGTCTTTGATCCCGGCTGAACGACCGCATATGTTTGCCAAGGAAATCGAAATGTATGTTGACTATTTTGAAAAGCAAGTAAAGATTTGTGATTATTCGCACAGGGAAGTCAAGACCTTGAAGGAATTTAAGAAAAATTTAGAAAAAGGCATGAACCTATGTCTAAGTATAGCCCAAAAACAGCCATTTGAAGGAGAAAACCTGGCTTCTATTCCTCCCTGTGTGGAAAAACAAAAGACCAGACTGGAGTCCATTTACTCTGATTTTGAAAAATTATTCAATAAAGGATCTGAAAACCTCGTTTTCCTGCAAACAAAACATTCTGTAGAGTCTGAGCAGAAAATTGCTCATAGTGTTTAGGTGGATAGGCTAAAGGCTGTTATTATACAAGCGGACCGGCCTTTTTAATTTCACCGCCGTAATATGTCCCACATATCAAAATAATTTTTTTTGTAAAATTAACCAGAATAAAAGTTTCTGAATTGATTTCATCAAGTTCAGGATTGCCAAGAAATTTCGGCATGGCAATTACGGTAAATTCCGGGCTAAAATCAACGAGCTGACTACGTTCCCTTATGCGAAGTAAAAGATTTCTTGCAAAAAGCGCCTGCCAGGCAAATTCGGTAATTACTCTTATTGACACACGATACCTGTTATCAGCGCCTGCATATGAATCCTGCACATATATTTCACGATCCTGTAAATAGGCTTTAACGCGTTCAAAAACATGATCAAATTTTTTAGCATCATATGGAACATTTACCTTGCCCCAGTTAATCTTGTCAGCAGTATTTTCATCTTTTACGATAAATTTGTCATCAGGAGCACGGCCTGTGCTCTTCCCTGGCCTGCTAACAAACAGAGGTCATAGATGTGTAATAACTCCCTTATTATTTTTTACTGCTTGCTCGTATAATATCGGAGTGCAATAATTCCAGTGTACTTTTTTCAGATTCGTCAAACCAAGGTATTCAAGCCCTGGTTCCAGCTCCAAAAGTTCATCTATTGATTTCATATTACCACCTCACGACCATAATTTACAAAATTATTTCTCTTTCAAAATCTTAAATAAATATTTATTTATTATATCATAATTACATACTTCATAATATTTTCGAGATGTCATTTGTATAATGCTCATGTCTGATGGATTTACTTCAGGGATACACTCCTCCCTGATAACAATACGCTGGTACCTTCCGGAAACTGTTGGAAATTTTCCTGTATAAATTTTAATCTTGTCTTTTTGTAATTCCGGAATTTTACATTCTATTAATTCTAAATCAATTTCCTTTGATAGTTTCTCAAAACCAGTTTCACTCAATTCAATTCCTCTTACATTATATCGAATAAGCAGGTCATCACTATCTACAAATATATCCTTAATCGTTTGAAAAACATAAAGATTAAAAGGCATTTTTCTATCAAAAAACAGCATTCGCAAAGATTTTTCGCATCCAGACAACCTGTCTGCCGTGTTTATAGCAGGAGATATCATAATGCGATTGTCGCCCTCAAAGAAAAATGTTGGGGGGCCATCACAATGCTCTATGCCTATCCCTATTTCGAGGTTGGGGAGATTGTTCTTCTTATTTATTATATTGTACCGCTGTATAATTTGCAGCATGTTAACAGCCAGTCCACATGCGCGGGCAACGCTGTACCAATTCCCAGGAGTATCAGCATGCTCATATATTGATAATATAACTGCATCTCCTTCAATAAATACTTTAAGCGCGCCGTATTGAGATAAAATCTCAGCTATTGGATCAAAAAAATTAAGACTAAAATTAGATGCAGGATTTAATCCCTTCTCGTTCATCTGATTAACTATATCACAAGAACCCCGCACATCAGCTTTAATTATTACATGATTGATAATTGGTTTTTCGCCAACAACGAGTTCATGTGGAAGAAGAAATTCATACAATGTATTATTAGCGCGGGAAAGCTTGATAATTCTTTCTTCAAAAGTCAGATTAACACAATCAATGGCATCATTTAGTAGTTTGAAATTTTCAAGATCTCTGTGATAACGGGCAAAATTTTTAATGAATTGTAATAAATATTTTTTCTTCTTTTCATTAGTAATTCTTTTTTGATTATTAATTATCTTGCGAAGCGGCGTAAGAGAATAAGATTTGCCATAATATTTATTAAATTTTTTGAGTTTGTTTTTAATATTTTTTCTTGCTTTCGGCGTAATTATAAACTGTAATACCTCTTGCGGAAACAAAGGAGGACAGTATTCATGGTAAATATGCCGCATTTCATAAAATGCAATAATGCTTTCCATCAAACCATTGCTGCTAAACTTCTTGAGAAACAAATTTAAAAAAGCTTTCTGCTCCTTTAACCTTTGCTTTAATTTTAGAAGCTCTTCTTTGTCTCCTTTTTGCTTTTTTAATTTTTTATATAAGTTTTGAGTATGAAAGTAGTTAAATAGAATATCAATATTATCAACTTCTTTAATCAAATTATCTATAATCTTATCATAGTTATCCTGAAATTTATCTTGATCAGAAATTTCCTGCGGGCCGAAGTCTTTTTTGTAAATATCGCCAAGAATACTTTTAATCAAATAAATTAATGCTTCATATCTATTGGGATCTTCAAAGCGATGTCCCAGCAGCATATATTCTTCCAACATAAAAACATCATCATAAGGATTATAAACCCGTAAAAAGGAATTGGAAAAAAATTCATCGGGAAGAATTGCATTACTTCCAAAATTTACTTTACGCAATTCATTTAAACCTTCTGTCTGCACCTTGAACAGACATTTAAAAACATCAATGCCTACCTCGCGAAAAACTGATTTTTTATTTTGCATTATTTTTGAAAGTTCTTTTTTTAATTCTATTGTCATAGCCTGATTACGAGCTATTTCATGCTTGTGTATGATATTTTTAAAATTTTGCACGCTTGCTTCATATTGTTTTCTGATTTCCCTGATAAACAGTTCAATTACTGCTATCTGTGCCAAGTAATCAATTTGAACTTCACGGGCAAGTTTTGCCTTATTAATTGCATCTATCAATACATCATGACAGAGTCTTTTGAATTCACCTCTTTCTTTAAACCAGTCAAATTTTTTATCCAAACCCGGTGTATGTGATGATTTAAACATCCTTACAATTAGCTGAAGTATTACTTTGCTTGTTATTTTGCAAAACTCCGGACTAAGATGCACATCAAGGAGAATGTTATTCACGCCCGGATTAAGCCTGTTCAGAGACAAGTTAATAGAATAACTTTTTAGTGGCAAGCCTTTCAGGCTGGGAACTTTTGTAAAAAAATTAAAAAAAGCAGCCATATTCTTTCCGACAAATTAAATCATTGTAAAAATATTTTAAGGCTTTAGCATATTAAAACCTGTTTGCGCTTCAAAAACACGAACACCTGTACTGTCTATCAGCTCGAATAATATTACTTCCATTATATGCCAGACCTTTACACCGTTTCGCACACAACCGGTCACGGTCAATTCCTTTCTACCGCATGCTATGTGCATATGAAGCATGGGATTACCCTTTTCATCAGGAAAAAGCGTTCCGGTTCCCGCTATCTCATAGACATTTTCAAGCATATACTCCATTGGAGAAACAGGTTTAGATCTTCCCTCTTCCGGCCCGACAATAAGCTTACTTCCTGTATCAGCACCTCCAACTGCTATTAAAGCAGCGGCTTTGATGGACTGCTCTCGGGCAAATCTCTCAATTTCTTCATGAAGAATATCTCCATCCTCAAGGCGTATAACAAAAGTCCGCCCCTGCCTGGCCTGTGAAAATTTCATCGCCCTCCAACCTCCAACCTTGAACCGTTACATTATTTGAAACAGCCATTATGCTGAGCCCAAATATGTCCTTATACTGTCAGCAATGGCTTCCCATGTCCATTTGCGTTTTTCATCATCCGTTTCCAGAAGAGTTACGCGAAAGCCCTTTCTTGTGCAGCAGAAACCCGTTAAAGGAACCACGCATATTCCTCTAGAGCCAAGCAGATAATAGACAAAACGTTTATCTACCTCTACGTCTTTTACTTTCTCTTCTACAAACTCTTTGGCCATAGAATTTTCTATGGACAATGTTTGGTTTTCATTCAAGGTATTATCTTTAAACAGTATGGACATATAGAATGCGCCTTTAGGCTTTACTACATGTATGCCGTCAACTTTAGAAAATATTTCCCAGGCCTCCTGAGCGCGGTGCTCAAAAACTTTTTTTCGCTTATCCAGATGTTGCACATATCTTGGGTCACCCATAATCAGGGGTATTGAATATTGAGGCAGGCTGGTTGAACATACTTCAAGCATTTTTGCATTTATCAGGCTGTTAATATATCTCTGGAAGTCATAATTTGTATCCTGATTAAAAACTTCTATCCAGCCGCATCTGCTTCCCGGCCATGGGTATTCTTTGGATATTCCGTGCAATGCCATTCCAGGAGCATCGCTTATCACCTCGCTCAAGTGCACCATTTCATATCCATTATAAACAATGTTTGCATATATTTCATCGGATATAATAAATATCTGATATTTTCTCGCTATATCCACAATTTTTTCAAGAACAGAGCGAGGATAAACCGCACCTGTAGGATTATCCGGATTTATATAAAGGATGCCTGCAATTGAATCATTATATTTAACCTTATTTTCAAGGTCCTCGAGATCCGGCATCCATTCGTTTTCAGGATCCAGATTGTAAGTCAGGTGTCCATAGCCGGAATGGGCTGCTTCTGCCGACGAATGGGTGGAATACGCCGGTGAAGGACCGATTACTCTCGCTTCTCTTCTGAGAAAACCGAATATTTTGGCAACAGCATCACCAAGGCCATTGAAGAAAATAATATCATTTGCCGTTACTTGATAACTGCCGCGCTTATTCACACGCTCTGCAAGAAACTCACGAGTCTCTATAACTCCCTGAGTAGCTACATAGCCATAAGTTATATCATCTGATACCAGCTTTATTATGGCATCCTTTATCCACTGGGGCATTTTTTCCCCTTTCTGAATAGGATCCCCAATATTTTCCCAGGTAATATCAACGCCCATGTTCTTAAGTTCCTGGGCAACAGCAACTATTGCCCTTATCTCATAGGTTAATTTTCCCCAACCAACATGTTCAATATTTCTTCTCATAGTTTTACTACCTTAATAAAAGATTTTTAATATTTAAAAATCGTAACAATTTAGCCTTTTGAAAAAGAATCTGACAGGATAAACAAGATTTGTAAGCGTTCACGGATTATTTAACAAATTTATTATAAATGCACAAGCAACTATCGATAACTTCAGCCCTGACGCATGAGTTTTTTAAAAAGGGGTTACCGCCATGTTTTGGTTGTGTCACTTAATCATTGTTAGGTTTTTCTTGCAAACCTCCTTTTTGTTGGGTAAAATTTGATATGTTCAGAGGCATTTTTAAGGGGTATAAAAGCAGATATAGAACCAAGACCTTCCGAAAAGTAACCGATACTACTTCAGAGCAAAAGAAATACTTTAAAAATGGAGGACAAGCGAGCGGTACCAAAAGCAATCCTGCTATGAGGTTTTCGAGTTTTTTAGAGAAGTTTTTATAAAATCCTTAAAAAGTGGGTGTGGATTCATAGGTCTGGATTTGAATTCAGGATGGAACTGACATCCGACAAACCATGGATGATCATTGATTTCGACAATTTCAACCAGCTCACCGTTTGGCGAAGTGCCGCTTATTATCAAACCATTTTCTTCCAGTTTTTCTTTGAACTGGTTGTTGAATTCATACCTGTGTCGATGCCTTTCAGAAATATCAGATACGCCGTATGCTTTGAAAGAAAAAGTATCTTTTTTAATGCTGCAGGAATAAGCTCCCAGGCGCATAGACCCGCCCTTGTCAGAATCTACATTACGTTTCTGAATTGTTTTAGTTTTTTCATCATACCATTGCAACATCAGATAAATAACAGGAAAAGGAGTTTTCTCATCAAACTCTGAGCTGTGAGCCCCATTCATGCCTGCTACGTTGCGGGCAAACTCAATTACAGCTATTTGCATTCCAAGACATATGCCAAAAAAAGGAATTTTATTTTCCCTTGCATATTTTGTTGCGAAAATTTTCCCTTCAATACCGCGAGAGCCAAATCCGCCTGGTACAAGGATACCATCAGCATCAGCAAGCATTTCTTTGGCATTTTTTTCATTTACGGTTTCCGAATCTATAAATTCAAGATTAACGCGACAGTTGTTGGGGATACCTCCATGACAAAGTGCCTCATTTAAACTTTTGTATGATTCAGTCAAATCCGTGTACTTTCCAACTATAGCTATTATAACGGAAAACTCAGGCTTTCTTAGCCTGTTGATAATCTGTTCCCATGCATATAGGCGGGGCGCTCTTGTCCAAATGTTAAGAAGCTCAATAATCTTGTCGTCAAGGCCCTGTTTGTGAAATATAAGCGGAACCTCGTAAATACAATCCACATCTTTTGCGGTTATTACTGCATCCTCGCTAACGTTACAGAATAAAGCTATTTTGGCCTTTATATCATTGTCCAGATATCTGTCCGTACGGCACAGGAGAATATCCGGCTGAATACCGATGCTTCTCAGTTCCTTTACGCTGTGCTGGGTTGGTTTGGTTTTGACCTCTCCTGCTGTTGCAATATAAGGAACAAGTGTTAGATGAATGTACAGCACATTTTCTTTCCCTACATCAGCTTTGAACTGCCGGATAGCTTCAAGAAAGGGCAGGCTTTCAATATCGCCGATTGTTCCGCCTATCTCCACTATAACTATATCCACACCATCTGCCACAAGCTTGATGCTTTTTTTAATCTCGTCGGTAATATGCGGGATAACCTGGACGGTACCTCCCAGATACTTCCCCTGACGTTCTTTAGTAATGACGGAGTGATATATTTTTCCAGTGGTAAAGTTGTTGTTCCTGCCCAATTTAGCGTTGGTAAAACGCTCGTAATGCCCGAGATCCAGATCTGTTTCTGCGCCATCATCTGTAACAAAGACCTCTCCATGCTGAAATGGATTCATGGTCCCAGGGTCAACATTAATATAGGGGTCAAGCTTCTGGATAGTTATAGTAAGCCCGCGACTTTCGAGAAGTGCTCCAATGGCGGCAGAAGCAAGCCCTTTCCCAAGAGATGAAACTACTCCGCCTGTAACAAATATATACTTTGTATTAGAAATCATATATCTCCTTTCATCTCAACTTCCTCAGCAAACAGGTATTAATAAACCTTTATTCATATAGCTTTTTGAATTCCTTGATGGTCTTTTGAATATCATTTAATCCCTGCGAATTATCTTTTTCAACTGAGCCAAGATTCAAATATACTGATTTAAGATGTTCAATGTCAAAAAGCTCATCAGAAAAAGAAGGATTAATTTTTATTTTGTCGGCATAAATTTCACGCACCAAAATATCATTATGATAAAATTCAATACGCATAGGGTACCAGGCCTTATGTGTCTGCTTCCAATCTCCATAGCGAATTTCCAAAACATCTTTATTACTTTTATTGTCTATGATTATCCAGCGAACCGGTTGAAAAGTATTTTTGTCTAACCATATCTGGGAAACTGACTCGTCAGGATATTTAGCACCTATAACATAGGCGGTTTTGTTTTGAAACCTTCCCAGACTCGAAACAGATGTATCCACTCCCAGAAGGGAAAGCCTGTTCTGAAGCAATATCCTGGAACGATAAAGGAAAACATCCTTATAGCAGTCAAACCTTGTTTCGGTGTTAGATACAATTTTATCGTCAATTACCGTTAAAGCGGCGCCCAAAGAAAAAACATAAATTCTTTTAGCGTTTTCAGACTGAATTTCCGATCGGAATTTTTCAGGGAAACTATATTTCAAGGTCTCTCTAAGCTCGATAATATTTTTTTTATGGCTGACATCATAAATTGATAGTTTCTGAGAAATTAAAAGGCTTTTTCCTCTACCGAGTTTTTCAATCATTAATTCCAGAACATGGGGGCCGGGAATCACATATGCATTAGCTTGTGTATAAAAAAATACGAAAATTATAAAGCTGAAAAAAGCTAAAAATTTTTGTAAATAATTGTATTTTGTTCCTATCACAACGAACCCCATATAATAACGGTTTACGGTATAATAACGGTTTACGGTTGTCGGTTAACAGCAGTTCACGGTTTACAGTTGTCAGTTTACAGTTTTTTCAGTGTATGCAACAATTGAACACAAAATAAGCAATTAGCTCTTATTATTTCATATGGTTACCATTAATTCGATTTTCACCCATTGGGTGAAATGTTGATCTTTAGCAATACGTTGAAATTATTGTACTAACAGCTAAAAGCTCAATTGAGGTGGAAGCATTTTAACCGTGAACCGTGAACCGACAACCGTAAACCGTTATCCGTAAACGGTTACCCGCATATAAATATATTGTCTGAAAACATTGCAGCATTTCCAAGTTCTTCTTCTATCCGTATTAATTGATTGTACTTGGCGACCCTGTCGCTTCGAGACATTGAACCTGTCTTTATCTGACCTCCGTTTATACCAACAACCAGGTCTGAAATAAAGGTATCTTCTGTTTCACCTGACCTGTGGGATATTACTGTAGTATATCCGGCCTGTTTTGCCATTTCAATAGCATCCAGAGTCTCGGTTAGCGTACCGATCTGATTAAGTTTGATAAGTATGGAATTTGCTATTCCATCTTCAATTCCTTTGTTGAATATTTTTGGGTTTGTCACAAATATATCATCGCCTACTATTTGTACTGTTCCACCCAACCTGTCTGTCAACAACTCCCAGTTGTCCCAATCCTGTTCTGCAAGGCCGTCTTCTATGGAAAAAATAGGATATTTATCAATTAAATTTTCATAATAATCTATCATTTCCTCTGGTTTGAGTTTTTTATTTTCTGAGTTCAGGATATATTTTCCTTTTGTGTAAAATTCACTTGCAGCCGAATCCAATGCAAGACCAACATCTTTGCCTGGTTGATATCCTGCAGATTCAATTGCGTTAATGATAAATTTTATTGCATCTTCGTTTGATTTAAGGTCAGGTGCAAAACCTCCTTCATCTCCCACCGAAGTACTAAGCCCTTTCTTTTTAAGCACCTTTTTAAGGCTGTGAAAAATTTCAGCTCCCATTCTTACAGCCTGCGCAAAGGTTTTTGAGCTAATAGGTACTATCATGAACTCCTGTATATCAAGATTGTTGGCAGCATGTACGCCTCCGTTTATAATATTCATCATTGGGATGGGAAGATATCTTGCATTTATTCCCCCGAGATATTTGTAAAGCGGTAAGCCATAAGCTGACGCCGTCGCCCTTGAAGCTGCCATGGATACGCTGAGAATTGCATTTGCTCCAAGTTTTGATTTGTTGGGAGTACCATCTAATTCAATCATCAAGTTATCAAGTGCCATTTGATTAGCCGCATCCATACCTCGTACAGCAGGAGCAATTATAGTTAAAACATTTTTTACAGCCTTGGTTACGCCTTTTCCGCCAAATCGTTTAGAGCGCGTGTCGCGAAGCTCTAATGCTTCACGTTTGCCTGTAGAAGCTCCAGAAGGAACCGCTGCACGTCCTACAGCGCCGCAGGCAACAATGACATCCGCTTCAACTGTGGGATTTCCTCTTGAATCAAGGATTTCTCTAGCTCTTACATCAATAATTTCCGTCATGGTACCCTCCAAATAAATTATGTATTTCATTAACTTGCAGATATCATCAAATTAACCACTCAACCATTTGACTACTTAACGAGGTCTGAACTTGACAAAATTTTATGAAATGTTACTCTCCTTAAGATTTTATGTCAAGATATGGTAACCATATAAGATTTATATTTAAATAGGTTTGTAATGAAAGGTAAAGGTTTTTATTCCGATGCTCATCTCGTAGTTGCTGCAATAAGGATTCTTGAACACCAGAAGTTTGCATCACCTTCAATCGATGAAGTTTGCCGCACAATATCATTCTCCTTGGAACAGGGCAATTTCGTATGCAGGAAGCTTAACGAAATGAATATCATAGATGTTATTGAAGGAGCCTTTGGGACCAAACTTTTTATAAAAGATCACTTACTATTAGAAGAAATTCCCCAGGGGGCAATAGAAGATAATCTTGAAAAAGAACTCAAACAATTTCAAAATGCTAAAAAGGATTATATACAAAAAATAGAGCTTTTTAAGTCAGAACAGGAAAAAAAGAAAAAAAATCTCTTTGCCGAACTGGAAAAGAAATTTAAAAAAGACCTTGATGAAAAAAAATCCAAGTAATCTGCAATCAATGGATCTGAAAAAAAACTTAATTCCTGACAAAGTGGAAAATATACACCTTATCGCCATATGCGGCACAGGCATGGCTGCGCTTGCCTGCATGCTCAAGGATATGGACTTTGAGGTAACGGGCTCGGATCAAAAAACTTATCCTCCCATGAGCGATTTTCTCTCTATCAAGGGTATAAAAGTCGCAGAAGGTTTTAATGAAAAGAATATTTTCAGTACTCATGATCTTATAGTTGTTGGAAATGCAGTAAAAAAGGATAATCCTGAAATTAATAAAATGAACAAGCTGGGGCTAAATTTCTGTTCAATGCCCCAGGCAGTTAACAGGTTTGTTGCAGATGGCAAGAAAACAATACTTGTTACAGGAACTCACGGCAAGACAACAACTTCTTCTATTATGGCCTGGATACTTTATATCGCGGGACTTGATCCCTCATTTATTATTGGAGGAATATTAAGAAACTTCAACAGCAACTACCGACTTGGCAAAGGAGAATTCATCGTAATAGAGGGAGATGAATACGATACAGCATATTTTGACAAGGGGCCGAAATTTTTACATTACGATCCCCACATGGCAGTTATTACAAGTGTTGAATTTGACCACGCCGATATTTTTAAAGATATTGACCAGGTCAAAAAGGCCTTTGATATTTTTATATCAGGTATTTCACAAAAAAGTACACTAATTGCTTTTGACAGTGATAAAAATATAAACGGGCTTATTAGCGACAGGGAATGCTGCGTTATTAAATATGGAAAAAATACGAGTTCAGCATGGGGCCTGGGGAAAGTATTCTATGCACCTCCCTGGACTTTTTTTGAGGTTTTAAAACAAGGTAAAACTTTTAAAACCTTTAAAACCGGAATCTTCGGAGAGCACAATTTGTTAAATACTTTGGCGGCGGTTGCTGTAGCCGACAAATTGATGATACCGAAGGAGGTTATCGCGAAAGCACTTGAAAGTTTTCAGGGCGTAAAGAGGCGCCAGGAAATACGAGGCCAAAAAAGAGGCATTACAGTTATGGATGATTTTGCCCATCATCCTACTGCTGTTAAAGAAACTGTAAAAGCGGTTAAATCATTTTATCAAAACAAAAGGCTAATAGCTGTTTTTGAACCGAGAACCAATACCAGCATGCGAAACATCTTCCAGAACATATATCCTCTTTCTTTTGATCATGCAGATATCATTTGTATCCGCAAACCTCCTCTACTCAACAAGATCCCCCCGGATGAGCATTTTTCATCTGAAAAACTTGTTAATGATCTGCAAAATAGAGGAAAAGACGCGCACTACTTCCCGAACACGGAATCTATAATAAAATATCTTGAAAACACGGCAAAGCCCGGCGACCTTGTTCTGGTAATGTCAAACGGCGGATTTGATAACATTCACCATGAGTTATTGAAGAGACTATAGACTTTCAGATAAATAATTTCACTGTGTTATCAGTCGTTGACGTATAACTAATACGCCTTCCTCCTTCTGGCCTTGTGAAATTAATTATCTGAAAGTCTATATAAACTAAATTGGGATAAATCATATTTTGCTAAAGTTTAGCGGATTTTTGACAAATCAATTTCATATTTTTTAATTTTATAATGTATAGCTCTTCGGCTTATCCCTAGTAATTTAGCTGCATTCTTCTGTATTCCCCCTGCCTCTTTCAAAGCGTGGAGGATTGCATTACACTCGGCTTCTTCAAGAGAAAGAGGTTTGTCTTTAGAAGAAGCACAGTAAGGAACCTCAGGCAAACCTGCAAGATAGAGGTCGTCGATACTTAACACTTCGTTTTTGCAAAGGACTACTCCAGCTTCCAGAGCATTTTTGAGCTCACGAATGTTACCAGGCCACGGATAATTGCAAAGCCATTTAATGGTTTCAGACGGTAGTTCAACTGCCTTATTTTCATAGCTCTCGCAAAACTTATCAACAAAATGACGGGCTAACAAAGGGATATCTTCCTTTCTATCCCGCAGCCGTGGAACTTTCAATGTAACAACGCGTAGTCTGTAATAAAGGTCCTCTCTGAACCTTCCTGCTTTAATATCTTCTAATAAGTCTGAATTAGTTGCTGCAATAATTCTGCAATCAACAGGTATCTCTTGCAGATCTCCTACTCTTCTTATCTTCCTGTCCTCTAAAAACCGGAGAAGACGTATCTGCATTTCAGGGGATATATTTCCGATTTCGTCTAAAAAAAGCGTACCACGATTTGCGGTTTCTATTAAACCCTTTTTGTCGCGTATGGCTTGCGTGAAAGCTCCCCGAACATGTCCGAAAAGTTCGCTCTCTAAAAGACCTGCCGGCGTGGAACCGCAATCAACTACAACAAATGGGTGTCCTTTCCGAAGGCTTTGTTGATGTATTATATGGGCGATATGTTCCTTTCCTGACCCGCTTTCACCAAGGATTAGAATATTAACATTACTTGCTGCGATTCGCTCAACAAGCCCATAAATTTCTTTCATAACAGAGCTTTCCCCAAAGTAGCTCTGCTTTGACTCACAAGGAATCTCGCCAGGGGCTAAACTCTTATAACCATTTTTTAAGATTTTACGAATTTTATTAATCAGATCACGCCCATCAAAAGGTTTTACCAAATAATCAACAGCTCCGGCTTTAACAGCACGAACAGCATCGGGAATTGTTCCATAGGCAGTTAGAAAGATTAGAGGGAGTCCAGGCACAAGAGATCTGACATTTTTTAGCAAATGCATGCCGCCCATCCCAGGCATCTTCATATCAGAAACTATAAGATCAATCTTTTTATCCTTTAGTATCCCTATAGCCTCCTGTACTCCGGAAGCCTTGCAAACCTGAAATCCTGAAGAAGAAAGCCGGGCCTCAATTACTTCCAGGACATGAAGGTCATCATCTACTACTAAGATTGATGGCTGTGAATTCAAAATTTATTCCCTCTAAAATTGGTGAACACGTAAAAAAGCCTTTTGTAAAAAAAACTTCGAGTAAAAGCAAAATTATTCAATATTGGAAGAAATCTCCTGTTTTTTTTCCTGTATCCTCTGATCAATTTCTTCTAAAGTTTTTATTTGATGTTTTAAAGTCTGGATTTGTTGTTCCTTTGATTGAAGCAACAGCTTTACTTTATTCGCCTCTGACTTCAGTATTTCCACCGTGCCTGCATCAGTTATCCAGTTCTTTACTTTATTCTGTAATAATGGTCCCAGCATCCTGGGATCCTCATTTTCCAAAACAGATGGTGCAAGGTTACTCCATTTATTCCAGAAAACAATGGCCTTGTTGAAATCATCAGAGTTTTCAGCCAGGATAAAATGTGTGCAGGCAAGTGCATAAAGAGACTCACGCGCAATAGTTTCATCTCTGGAATTCTGGTACAAAATTTCATAAATTTCCCGCGCCCTATTAAAGTCTCCTTTTTGAAAAGCCTCATTTCCTTTCTCTAAAATTTTCAAATAAACTTTATAGTCGGCAATAAAAAAAGATTTAATTTTTTGAGAATGTTGCCCACAGGCCAAACATAAGAAAATTCCACATAACATCGCCACTTGTGCAAAAAAAATTATCCTTGCTTTAATGTTTTTTTTAAAATTCATTACACAACATCCATAATTCTGAAGCTACTTGTTCTTAAGAAGCTGGAAGTGTAAAACCGAAAGTGCTTCCATGTCCAACAGTACTCTTTACCCAGATTGTTCCTTTATGAAACTCAACAATATTCTTTGATATATGAAGGCCAAGCCCAACACCATCCATATGATCTCTAACTCCCCTTGCCCGGTAATACTTATTAAATATAAGTGACTGTTCCTCTTTCGGGATACCGGGTCCGTTATCAGATACGGAAAAATCCAACATGGTACGGTTTTTATTAGACACTACTCGCAAAACAACTCTGCTTCCAGGATCAGAAAACTTAATGGCATTATTCAGAAGATTTGTTAAAACCCTTTGGAGGTGTTCCAGATCACCTGTCATGCCGGGGATATCCGGAGCTATCTGCGCTTCAACGCTTATCTTTTTGGTATCAGCTAAAGGTTGCAGTTGATAGATACATCCGGTTATAAAAGATGATATGTCAAGGGGCAGTGCCATAATCTCGATGGTCTGTGATTCCAAACGCGAAACCTGCATAAGGTGATTCAATAAATTACAAATCCTGCCTATTTCAATACTTGCTATCTCAAGGAATTTCCTTTGCCTTTTGTTAATTGTCCCCATTATTTCTTCAACAATCATATTTACCGACTCACGGATCGAAGTCAAGGGAGTTCTGATCTCATGGCTCAGCATGGAGATAAAATCAGATCGCATACGTTCCTCTTCCTTTAAGCGTAAAGTCATGTCGTTAAATGCTCTTGCCAATTCTCCGAATTCATCTTTAGAACGGATATTAACCGTCTTGCTAATTCTATCCTGCGAAACAGACCTTATTCCCCTGAGGAGTTCACTGAGAGGACGAATCATAGAATATGCTAAGAACAAAATTACAAATAAACCAACAACACTTGAAAGCATCAGTCCAACCAGGACATTACGAGCAGATTCCTGGCTGCGAGAATTTAGCGCTATAGTCGCTAATGCAATATCATGCTCGTTTTTTGCACGAAGCTCTGAAATTATCTGTATCCATTCATTGGTCACAGCCTCATGGATCCATAAAGAGCTTGACGATTTATTTTCCCTCAAATTTTCAAATGTAGCAGAAAAATCTTGATAACTTTTATAAAGTTGTTTCCACTCTCGAGGGATTTCCATTCCCGAATGTTCCAGTTCCAGTATTTCGACAAAACTACCTTCAAACTCTTTTTGAGCCAGAACAAAATAATTCAAATAGTCATCTTTTTTCAGCAGATGATATTTTTTATCATTTTCTTCCATGCGGATCAGGTTCTCGATCATTTTTTTTGAAATCAAAGATATCCTGGTGTTTTTACTAATAATGCCTTCCGATATATCCACAATCTTTTGAACATCCAGATAAAGCAATATAATCGTTACATAAAAGATTATTACGGGAATAAAAAACCAAACAAGCAACTTGCTGATTATTCCAAAGCGCAGTTTCATTTAAGTTCCGTTTTCAAAGGCTCCCGAAAATATATTAATAAATATCGACAACAAACTTTTTTATCATAAATAACAACAAACCATTTATAAAATATACCAAAATTTTAATAAAGAATTTTATAGAGATATTAGAAGTGAATATTATCGGAAGAACATAGTAAAACCCTCCAGTTATGGAGAAACAGTATTTCAAGTGGAGGGAAACAATTTAAGCATAAGCTTAAATTGATGCTTAGCTTATTTTTCAGCATTGCTTAGATGATATGAAAATATAGCTGCCTAATATGTCAATAATTTTTAATAACAGAACAGAAGTATAAAAACAAGTCAATCATGCCGGAATTATTCCAGCCCTGACGCAGCATTAAATTTTCACTTCAGCTCAATTTTAAACATTTCTTACAACGTGTGAAAAAAACGTAAGTCACTGCGCAATATTCGTAACCAGAACCCATTTTAAGAAGCATAATTATTTTTTAACTAGTCAGTATATCAACAAATTATTTCTATGGCACACATGTTGCTTTATTTTAATCAAAATGAAATTAAAACGAGATTAGATTAACAATCGGTCTGTAAATTAATAGAACTGCATAACGGTCTGATTTTTTGCGAATTAGTCAAAACTAAAAAATTAAAGATATTATAATCATTTAAATCCTCAATAATAATAAAGGGTAATATCAATGAAAAAAAATATCACGTATCTTTTTAATGGCAGAAGATTAGGAATTGAAAGGCGACGATTTTCATATTCAGGCTGCATACCAGAAAGAAGGTCTGTCAAAAATCGTAGATGCAATGACCAATCTAAGATAATTGCATTAAAGTGTTTGGAAAATCATATAAATATTGAAAATCCCAAAGCCGCCTTTGCTTCCGATTTTATATGATAATGATATCTTTATAATAAGTTAGGGCGCCATTTTCCTATCTTTTTATAAATACAGCACAATAATGTCCTATCGGTTCTATTCACTGCAAAAGAACTTTCCGACTCCTCTTTTAGTAATAACACAAGGAAAGTTTCCACCGGTCAGAATCTAATTCTATAATTGGTTATATTTTTAACATAATAATCAGTAACATAACTGAACACTACAGGTAAATAAAAATGATGATATCTAAACATGTTAATTATCGCTTTTACAGAATTATAGTTTTGGCTTTAGCCCTTATGCTCTTTATCCCCGCCATTTCCATTGCTGCCGAGGTAACATTGGAGTGGGATCCAAACCCGGTATTAGAAAATGTTGACAGCTACAAAGTATACTGCGGTTATTCAAGCGGAAATTACGAGATTGATTTTAATGTCGGCAACCAAACAACCTATACAATCTCCGGGCTGGAATCAGGCCAAAAATATTATTTTGCAGTAAGTGCATATAATACTGATGGCCGTGAAAGTCCTTTTTCTAAAGAAATTGTTTATTATGTTCCTCCATCTACTTTGGATTCTCCATCTACTATTGATACAGATGGGGACGGACTTACAGACGATGAAGAAATCAATATTTACGGAACAGACCCCAAAAACGCTGATACAGATGAAGACGGCATAACCGATGGAGAAGAAATCACTTTTTACGGAACCAATCCCAACGATCCTGATACAGACGTAGATGGTATCAATGATGGAGACGAAGTGGAATTTTGGGGATATGATTGGGATATGGATTTTGATAATGATGGTACCATCAATCTTTTAGATCCCGATTCCGACAATGAT
>JAUWFS010000035.1:0-19820 GCA_030606805.1 Deltaproteobacteria bacterium | reverse complement strand
AAAACCAAGGTGATGAGCCTGGTTCTGGCCTGGTGCTATTTTCACAAACTTTATGAGCCGGATTCGGACCTGGCGCGTAACTTTCTGTTGATTACGCCCAATATCATTGTTTTGGACCGTATTCGCAGCGACTTTGACGGGTTGCGGATATTCTTTGAAGACCCGGTGTTGCCGGACAACGGTTATGAAGGGCACAACTGGCGCGATGATTTTCAGCTAACCTTACATATTCAAGATGAGGTTAATGTTACCCGCAAGACCGGCAATATATTTTTAACCAATATTCACCGTGTCTATTCCGGCAACGATGTGGAGCCGTCCGCTGATGATGAAGATACGATGGATTATTTTCTGGGCAGGCATCCCACGGGCGCTACCACGGATTCCAAGGTTGACCTGGGAGATATTGTTCGCGACATTGATGAACTGGTGGTGCTCAATGATGAAGCACACCATATCCATGATCCCAAAATGGCATGGTTCAAGTCCATTGAGGATATACACAACCGCCTGAAGCACAAGGACAAGTTTCTCTCCCTGCAAGTGGATATGACTGCTACGCCCAAACACAACAATGGCGCAATTTTTGTGCAGACTGTTTCGGATTACCCGCTGGTGGAGGCTATTTCACAGAATGTGGTCAAACATCCGGTGTTGCCCGATTCTGCAAGCCGTGCCAAACTCGGTGAGCGGCAAAGTTCGAAATACACGGAAAGATATGCCGATTATCTGAATCTGGGTATCGAGGAATGGCGCAAAGCATACGGCGAGCACAAAAAACTGGACAAAAAGGCTATTCTTTTTGTGATGACGGACGACACCAGGAACTGCGATGATGTGGCTGAATATCTGGAAGCGACCTATCCTGATTTTAAAGATGCGGTGCTGGTAATTCACACGAAAAACAACGGTGAGATCAGCGAGGCGGCAAGCGGCAAGAAGAAAGAGGAGCTTGAAAAGCTGCGCAAACAATCCAATGAGATTGATAGCTGGGATAGCCCTTTTAAGGCCATTGTCTCGGTGATGATGCTCAAAGAGGGCTGGGATGTAAAAAACGTGACCACCATCGTGGGATTGCGGCCCTATGCCGCTCAAAGCAATATTTTACCTGAGCAGACATTGGGCCGGGGCTTGCGTAAGATGTATCCCGGCGACAATGTGGAGGAATATGTCAGCGTTGTGGGAACCGATGCCTTTATGGATTTTGTGGAGTCTATTCAGTCTGAAGGTGTTGAGCTTGAGCGCAAGGCGATGGGCGAAGGCACCAAACCTAAAACCCCAATTATCGTTGAAATTGATAATGAAAATATAAAAAAGGATATCGACAATCTTGATATCGAGATTCCGGTATTAACCCCGAGAGCATATCGGGAGTATAAAAATCTTGACAACCTGGACATTGAGCGTTTCGATCATCAAAAAGTGGAATACAAAACATTTAGCGAAAAAGAGCAGCGAGAGATTGTCTTCAGGGATATTACCACCGGCGAAATCAGCCATACCACCTTGTTGGATTCATTAGGTGTAACGGATTACCGCTCCGTGGTAGGTTACTTTACTCAGGTTATTATGAAGGATCTAAGGCTGGTCAGCGGCTATGATGTATTGTATGGAAAAGTAAAATATTTTATTCGGGATGAGTTGTTTGATATACCAGTAAATCTTGACAGTTTGAATACGTTGCGTAATCTGTCCGAACTGGAAGTAAGTAAAACTCTGGTGGAAACATTCAAAAAGCAGATTAACGACTTGACTGTGCAGGACAAGGGAAATGCAGAAATTCGTGATACAATTAAGTTGAGGAAAACACGCCCATTTGTCGTTAAAGAGCAGGGATATATCATACCGAAGAAAAGTATTTTTAATAAAATCATCGGTGACAGCAGTCTGGAATTACAGTTTGCCGCCTTTCTTGAAGACTGCGATGATATCATTTCCTATGTGAAAAACTATATGGCCGTTCACTTCAAGATTGATTACGTCAATGCAAAGGGCGAGATATCCAACTATTACCCGGATTTTATTGTCAAGAAATCAGCAAAAGAAATCTTTATTATTGAAACCAAAGGGCTGGAAGACCTTGACGTGCCTTTGAAAATTGAAAGGTTGAAGCAGTGGTGTGTTGATATCAACAAAGCACAATCAGAAATCAAGTATGATTATGTTTTTGTAGATGAAGAGAGTTTTGAAAAGTTCAAGCCAAAAAGTTTTGAGGAATTAATTAGAAATTTTACAAAATATAGGGCTGGCATGGTGACCGCGTCTTCATCCTTGATAAAGTAGTGTTGTGCTATGAAAAATGAATAAATCATCAAATCATCAAATCATCAAATCCAACATCCTGATTTATCAAACAGAAGGCGGTCAGACAAAAATAGAGGTGCGCCTTGAAAATGAGAGCGTCTGGTTGACGCAAAAACTGATGGCGGAGTTGTTTCAGACAACCATCCCAAACATAAACCTGCATCTGAAAAATATTTATAATGAAGGTGAGTTGGATGAATTGTCAACTATTAAGGATTTCTTAATAGTTCAGAAAGAAGGCGGCAGACAGGTTAAACGAACCAGTAAATTTTACAATCTTGATGCCACCATTTCCGTCGGCTACCGCATAAAATCCCATGTGGCAACCCGCTTCAGACAATGGGCGACCAGGCAGCTTAAAGAATACATTATCAAAGGCTTTGTCCTGGATGATGAACGATTAAAAAACCCTGACCAGCCGTTTGATTATTTTGATGAACTTCTGCGCCGGATACAGGATATCCGCACTTCTGAACGGCGGTTTTATCAAAAAATAACTGATATTTATGCCACAAGCATTGATTATGATCCCACAACAGATATAAGCATAAATTTTTTTAAAACCGTACAGAACAAATTACATTGGGCAATAACCGGACAAACTGCCGCCGAAATTATTTACAATCGGGCCGATAGTGAAAAAACCAACATGGGACTGACTAACTGGCGCGGGGAAAAAGTCCGCAAAAGGGATGTGACTGTTGCAAAAAATTATCTTAATGAAGATGATTTATTAGCGCTTAATAATCTGGTTGAGCAGTATCTGATTTTTGCCGAAGGTCAGGCAATGAAACGTATTCCCATGCACATGAAAGGCTGGATTGAGAAACTGAACGGCTTTCTGACATTAAACGACCGGGAAATACTGGAATATGCGGGTAAAGTATCCAATGAAATGGCAAAAGAACTGGCTGAATCGGAGTATGAAAAGTTCAATCGTAAACGTATCCGATTTAATGACGTACAAGAGAGCGATTTTGATAAAGCTGTAAAAAAGATAGAAACCGATAAAAAAAACTGACCCCTCTGTTCACTTTCACCTTATGGCAATTTATGTGGAAGAAAGTAGTGGACGGCCTATGCCTGAAATAGAAAAAATCAGAAAATCTGTTCCAACCAGCCAGGAACCGGTTTTGCATGAAGATGCCGGCAACCTGAGCGCTGTATTGTTCAATCTGATGACCGAACATGCTGAATCATTTGAAGAACTAAAAGCAGTTATAAAATCGGCTATCCCCGGGTTCAGAGACCTTAATGTTAAGGCCAGAGGAGGGCCTGGTGAAGTTATTGCTTTCTGGCAGGAAGAAAATATTGATACGGATTTGAGTCTGGCAGATTTATCCGACGGCACTCTCCGCTTTATTGCCTAGGCGACTTTATGCGTGATGCCGTCGCCACCGACATTGATTTGTATCGACGAACCTGATCAAGGTGTACACCCACGGACATTACCGATTTTAGCAGGCCTGTTTGAAAAAGCTGCTCAGAGAACCCAGGTGATTTTAGCTACCCACGCATCGTATTTCCTTACTCAATTTGATTTAAAAAACATTGCTGTAATGAAAAAAGTATCTGGTGAAAGCCTATTTGTTAAAGCTAAGGATTCGCAGACTCTTTTAGATAATCTTGAAAATTTTGGCAGGGATGAATTAGAAAAAATGCACAGAACAGATGAACTGGAGGCTCTGGCATGAATGAAGTTTTTGTTTATGTTGAAGGCCCCAGTGATCAGCTTGGGATGAGGGATGTCTGAACCCGTGAATGGTTATTTTTGATTTAGTTTTTTCTTTTGATCTTTATACCAGCGAGCAAACAGCTTATCAAAATATTTTTCATCCTGTACCATTTCTCTGGTAACTTTATATGGCTCCCTGATGCCCATATAATTTAATGCTGATGCACCGAAGAATAATTTTTTAAGTGTCTCGGATATCTGCACGTTATTCTGATGTGCATATTGTTCTATATAACTCTGGATATCTTCGTCCAAAATAAGTTCAACTCCGTATTCTTTTTTAAAATTCTCAACAAAATCCGCAAATGGAGACCTTTCCAGCATTTTTAACAGTTCATCTTTTGGTCTTTCACATAACTTCCTGGTAACGTCTAATTTTGAAAAATTTGTACCTGGAAGCTCAAATTGGAAATCCGTTAAGATGTTTTCCCATACACTTACCAGAGCACGGGCGCCTGTCTTTTTATTTTCTGCCTTTTCCGCTATATATTCAACCGCCTCAGGCGTAAATTCCAGATCAATGCCAAACAACTTAAATTCCAGCTCATATTGATTTAGAATTGAATCTTCGGTTTCCTGCATAATGCGAATCAAATCGTTTTTGGACAACAGGTTGACAAAGGTTTTTATTGGAGACCTGCCGATCAATTCGGGTAAAAGTCCGAACTCAATAAAATCTTCTGCTTCCGCTTCCTTATAGTAGCTTTGCAATTTACTTTTATAACTCTTTTTCTCGTCTTTGGCAAACCCCTTAATTTCAATACTTCCATTTTCATGTACTCTCCCCTTGTGCTGCAAACGCTTTTTCACAATGGATTCCAGATTATCTCCGTGTCTCTCAAAAGAACCGCCCAATATAAACAGTATGTTTTCAGTACTTATCATGCTCTCTTGTTTTGAAGTCTTTTTACCTTTTTGCCTGTCTATAGCTTCTTGAATTTGAGAAGAGGCAGAGAATGGATTGTTTATTGATACTGATTTTCTTTCTATCAGTTTAAGGACAGACCTTTGAAATCCTTCCCTGGATATATCATGCCCAACTGATGCACCATCTTTTGCTTTTTTATCAATTTCATCGATACATATCAAGCCACCGTAAGTACTTATGAAACGAGCCTGTTCTTCTCGATTATATCCCGGTGCCAAATCAATCAATTCTCGTATCATATCATCGGCGGTTTTACCGACATAGCCAGCCTCTGTATAATCGGTAGCATCAATTATAAGTGTTGGAACCTGCAAAAGATCACCTAAAACCTCCACACTGTAAGTCTTTCCACTCCCTGAAGGTCCGGCTGTAATGGTATTTTTCTTTCGAAATCTTTTTACCGTCAAATCATCCGGATGCTCGCTAAGATATTTTATCACGGCAAAATGATATGCGGCGGCAATTGCGAGTCTTTTTTTATACTCTTCCTGTCCAATGACATACTTGTCTAAATGGCTTTTAATTTCTTTAGGAGTATAAATTTTAGGCGCCAAAGACTCTGGAGTTTGTTTTCTTGCACCAAAGCGTTCTGCAAGAATAGAATTGAATGCCTCTTTAGCTCTGTCGTCAGCATCAAGATATGCTTTGGCTGCTTCTTCTTCAGAACAATTATAATCCGTCATTATTTGTGTTATGGCTTCTTTGGGGATTGATATTTTCATATTAATTATTTATCATTATTTATGTCAAGTTGCAAGATAATTACAGGAAACAGCCATTAATGAGATAATCCGGATATTCATTATATTTGATCATGCGTGCAGTAATACAAAGAGTAAAAGAAAGTTCTGTATCAGTTAATAATAGAATTATTGGAAAGATCGGCAAAGGTCTTCTGGTGCTTCTGGGAGTAGCTGAAAGCGACATGCCGGGTGACGCTGACTACCTGTCAGAAAAAATTATCAACTTAAGAATATTTGAAGATGAAAATGGCAAGATGAATCGTTCTTTGCTTGAAACCGGCGGTGAGATGCTTGTTGTCTCACAGTTTACCCTGCTTGGTGATTGCAAAAAAGGAAGGCGACCGTCATTTGTCAATGCGGCAAACCCTGAAAAGGCTAATGAACTTTATGAATATTTTGTCAAAAAGGTCAGAAACAAAGGCATTTCTGTCGAAACTGGTCAGTTCCGCGCAATGATGGATGTATCATTGATTAATGACGGGCCTGTTACTCTCATAGTGGAAAGCAAATAATTCATGACGATGAATCTACATCTTATCTAATGGAAAACTTTTACTGGCACTTTGTGAAAAACAGACAGACAAAGACTCGGGCACTTCAACTAGCCATGCAGGCTGTTAAAGCAAGGAAGGAATATGCGCATCCATACTTTTGGGCGCCTTTTGTGGTCATGGGGGACTGGAGATAGGGAGGAAAAAAATGAATTATAAAAAACCAAAACGGATGTTTGAAGACTCGGGGGTGGTTGATCCTCACATGTCATATCATATTTCGTTGGAAAATGTGGTCAGCAAAAGAAAGCAGGACATTAAAACACTGGTTGACCGGGGTAGGTACTTCTCCATATTTGCCCCCCGTCAGAGCGGAAAGACCACCTTTTTTGAGGACTTTTGCCATGAACTGGAGAAGGATACTGCCTATGTGGCCATCCTTCTTAGTTTCCAAGATTATAAGGCGATAGATGTAGCAACCTTTTACACCCTAATCCAAGAAGTAATCTACGAGCAGCTTCTGCGGCGATTACGAGAAGTCAATTGTAAGAACATAGAAGCTGTGCACACCCTGTTGAGCACGCATCATATCACGCATCATATCTCTTTCCGAAAATTATTTGAGAAATTGAATACTGTAATCCCCCCGAAGCGCATCATCATATTTATTGACGAGTTCGACGGCATCCCCATAGACGAATTGGAAAATTTTCTGACAACCTTAAGAGAACTCTATCAAAGATACAAAAAGCAGACCGCTAAAGCCCTATACTCCGTTGGTCTGGTAGGCATACGCAACATAACCAGGCTAATCGTTGGTGGTGTTTCCCCTTTCAATATTGCCGACCAGATAAAACTTCCACCTTTTACGCTTAAAAATGTCCGTGATCTTTACGCCCAATATACAGAAGAAACCAACCAGCCCTTTACTGAAAAAGCAGTAAAAAAAGTATTTAATAAGACAGCCGGCCAGCCTTGGCTGGTGAACAGGCTGGGTACAATCCTCACTATTGATATAAAGCCGGAAACAACGGACCCTATTACCGAAGAAGATGTGGAAAAGGCGATTGACATTCTTTTGTACGAAGAAAACAGTCATTTTGATAATATCACCGAAAAGGCCAAACAATACAAAGAGACTTTTATAAACATTGTTTTTAATGGCGTTGAATACATCCCTGGCGATGATGAGCAGTCGCTTCTTTTGACGCATGGTTTGATTAAGGCAGAAGGAAAAAATATTAAGGTCAGCAACCCTATCTATAAGAAAAGGTTCACCAAGACCTTTTTTCGGGAATCCGAGGCAATTGTAGATGTATCTGTTAAGGGCTACTTTAGACCTGACGGACTTCTAAACATGGAAGCCATCCTTTCTGATTTTGAGGAATACATCATGCAGATAGGCGTAAGCGCCTTTTACGCGAGCCAAAAACCGTACGAAAAAACAGGACAATTCCTACTCAGTGCCTGGCTGTATCAGTTTGTAGAGGGAGGAAAAGGCGAACTTCGTCTTGAGCCCCCAACGGGATTAGGGAGAATTGATATCCTTTTGATCTACCAGGGCCATAAATACATTATCGAAACCAAGATAAATCGTTCAAGTCTTGATAAGACTGTTGAAAAAGCAATTGATCAACTGTGCGGGAAATATCTTTTGACCGAGCGCGCCAATGAGGGATATGTGGTGGTTTTTGATCTTAAGACGATGGTGGGTGAAGTAAGCACGCCGCAAAAACATACGGTGGATGGAAAGAAAATATTGAGTTTTAATATCGGGATAGGGAAGTTATGTGCTCCATAATCTGTCCTTATATGCGAATTAAACCTGAATCAATCATACTTTCAAAACCTGTAATATTTTTTACACTGCTATTCTGGTTTTTGCCGCCCTTTCAAATTCAAAATCTCCATGCTGAAAACATAGGTAGTGTGGTAAATCTTATTGGCGATTATGACGCTGTTCTTGTCGCGGATCAACAGGGCAAAATTATAGTTTCCAAAAATGCCGACAAAAAACTTATTCCTGCTTCAACTCTGAAAATACTTACCTCTCTCGTGGCAATGCACTATCTGGGTCCGGATTACAGATTTACTACTGAATTCTACCTGGATAATAATTCAAATCTTAAAATAAAAGGATATGGAGATCCGCTGCTGACATCTGAAATTCTGGAAGAAATATCCAAAGCACTTGGCTCAAGGCTTGAGGCAGAGCGTAAAAAGATTAAAGATATTGTTTTAGATGATTCATATTTCAAGCAACCCATTACAATTCCTGGAATCAGCACATCATCACAGCCCTATGATGCACCAAATGGGGCGCTTTGCGCCAACTTCAATACTGTTTACTTCAAACGCCTTAAAAACGGCAAATATGTCAGTGCGGAAGAGCAGACACCCCTGCTGCCGTTTGCATTAAGAAAAGTTAGAAAATCAAAACCAACCATGGGAAGAGTAGTGCTCTCCCATAAAGAAAGTGAAAACACACTTTACTTTGGGCATCTCTTTAAATACTTCCTTGAAAAACAAGGCATTAAATCTAATGGCAGTGTAAGGCTTGGAAGAGTTAATAAAGAAAATGACAGACTGGTATTTAAGTATGTATCTGGTTTTTCAATAAAGGAAATCATATCAAAACTTCTAGAACACTCAAATAATTTTACAGCCAATCAACTGCTCATTTCGGCTGGTGTAAAACTTTACGGCCCGCCCGGCACTCTTGATAAGGGCGTTCTTGCAACATTAAATTACACAAAAAACGTACTTAAAATAGACTGCATCTCCATTATTGAGGGCTCGGGAATATCAAGACAAAACAGGATCTCCGCAAATAGCCTGCATAAAATTCTTGAAAAATTCGAGCCTTACCATAAGCTGATGCACAAATCGGGCAGAAAGTTTTATAAGACAGGAACTCTTGACGGCATCAGTACAAGGGCTGGATATATAAAAAACGAAAAAGGTGGATTATATCGTTTTGTTGTGCTGATAAATACACAGGGAAAATCAGCAGAATCTATAATGAACAGGCTCTTAGCGCACCTTCGGTGCGAACATAAGTGCCTAAAGTGAGCTAAAGTATATTAAAGTGCCTAAAGTTAAGGAATGCACCTTCGGCGCTGCCAATTTATAAACTGGCGGAGCAAAGCGACTTCATCAACTTTAGGCATTTTAGGCACTTTAGCTCACTTTAGGCACTTTTTACTCATCTGTCTTATCATACCGAATTCATTAAGCATAAAATAAAAATTCCATACTATGAACTTATAAGGTCTCAACTGCTTGCGATGTGAGCATATGCACTGTGGTTGTGGATGGACTCAAAATTTTCAGCACTTACGGAAAACCAGGTTATATTCTCGTCTTCTTTAAGCTTTATGGCTATATCCCTTACAATATCTTCAACAAACTTCGGATTACTGAACCCGTACTCCGTTATATACTTTTCGTCAACCCGCTTCAGAACAGAATATACTTCGCTTGATCCTGATTTCTCAACAAGTTCGATCATATCTTCTATCCATATAAATTTCTTGAATCTGATGCTAAGCCTGACTTCCCCGCGCTGATTGTGAGCTCCGGCCTCACTTATTTCCTTTGAACAGGGACACACAGAAGAAACAGGAACAATCACTTCTGACACAAAATCAATTTTACCATCAGGTCCGCTCGATCCTATAAGCCTGCAGGTATAATCCATAAGGCCTGGTGAGTTGCTAATCGGAGCCTTTTTTTCAATGAAATAGGGAAAAGTTACTTCGATGTGAGAAGAAGCGGCATTTAAATGTTTTTTCATCTGCTCGAGAGCATCTGATATTTTTTTTAAAGAAACTTCCGGACGCAAAACGTTGAGGATTTCCACAAAACGGCTCATATGTGTGCCCTTGTATTCGTGGGGCAAATCAACATACATATTTATCGTAGCAACCGTATCCTGGCAACCGTTTCTCCGGTCAAGAACAGTTATGGGATATCGAAGATCTTTTATTCCTACCTTGTCTATTGTTATGTTGCGGTAATCTCTCTGATTCTGGGTATCTTTCATGCTTCAAGCATATACTCTGTTTTTATATGGCTCATGGCATGAAATATATTACCCTTAATTTTTTTATTGCTGCTGTATAGCCGCTCCAGAATAGCTTTTATTTCCTGCCGCTTAGAAGTCTTTGCGCTTGGACATGGATTGACAAAAACCGGAAGTTTCTCTTCGAATGTAAAGCGTTTAATTGTATTTTCATCTACAAAGGCCATGGGCCTGATTATTCTAAACCTTCCCTGAAAAAAAGGCTGGGAAGGAACCATTGTGCTTATTTCTCCAGCATAACACATATTCAAAAAAAGGGTCTCGATAATATCATCTTTGTTGTGCCCTAGTGCAAGTTTATTGCACCCCAGTTCTTCTGTAATTTCAAAAAGCCGTTTTCTGCGAAGCATTGAGCACAAAAAACAGGGATTCTCGCGATTTTCTATGCTGTGCGCCAAAACTCCATGATCGGTATGGTCAATTCTAAGATTAAAACCAATTTTACGACAATATTTTTCAAGCTGCCGGCTGAAACCTCCCTTAAATCCCGGATCAATGTAAACAGCAAACAGCTTGTAATTCACCGGTATGCGGTGCTGACGTTCTTTTAAAATCCACATCATTGCCAGGCTGTCTTTCCCGCCTGACAGCCCTACCGCTATTCGATCTCCTTCTGATATCATATTATAACGGTGCATGGCTTTGCCGGCAGATCTGTTCAGCGCCTTATATGTATAACTGTGTCTTGGCAAAACAAGAGGCTTCCTTAATTATTTTCTTCTTTTTCTTCTTCCTTTAAAATTATCTTGCCTGCAGCAATTTCTCTCAGAGAAACAACGATATCTTCATTTTTCGGTGAACTTACTAAGTATTCAGATCCATCACGAACCTGCCTTACTCGTTTAGCAGCCATGTTGCATAGCAAAAAACGGTTTGATACGCGCCTCAGACAGTCCTCAATTGTAATACGTGCCAAAGCAAAACCTCCTTATTCTTTTTTACAATATATCCAGCAGTTCATAATATCTTTTTCCACCTGGAGCCAGCATTATTATCTCTTCTCCCGGTTTTTTCCCTATAATTGCTTTTCCGAGCGGCGAAGTAATAGATATTCTGCCCCTTTCAATATCAGACTCATCAGGCCCAACAAGCTGATACTCAACTGTTTCACCTGTATCAACGTTTTCAAGAACAACCGTGCTGGCAAATACAGCGCGATCCTTTGGGAGCATGCCGGGATCAATTATATCCGCGCTGGCCAACCTGTACCCTATATCCATCAATCGGCCTTCAATGAATGCCTGCCTGTCTTTGGCTGCTTCAAATTCCGCATTTTCACTAAGATCTCCATGCGCACGGGCCTCTTCAATTGCCTTTATGTTCATGGGCCGATCAATCTTTTTTATCTTTTCTATTTCTTTCTTCAGGGCTTCATAGCCCTCTCTTGTTATAGGTATTCTCTCCAACTCTAAACTCCTCAAAACTTACGTATAGACTTTCAGATAAATAATTTCACTGCGTTATCAGTCAAAATCCTCGACGACGTACACATCAGCACGACTTACTCAGATTTTTCCTTCTAGCCTTGTGAAATGAATTATCTGAAAGTCTATAACAGTTCGCGGTTCACGGTTGTCGGTTTACAGTCTTTTCAATGAAGCATGCAACGGCTGAAGCCTTTCAACCGTGAACTGTAAACTGTTAACCGTGAACTGTTACTTATAAATATTTGTCTGCCAGAATTTCTGCTATCTGAACCGTATTGGTTGCGGCGCCTTTTCTGATATTGTCGGCAACAATCCACATATTAATGCCATTCTGAATTGATTCATCATTGCGTATGCGTCCAACCAGCGTTAAATCCTGGCCTGCCGCATCAATAGCAAGAGGATAGATATTATTTGCAGGATCATCCACAACTTTAATGCCCGGCTCATTTTCAAGAAGAAATTTTACTTCATCTGCTGAAACATGTTCTTTTGTCTCAATATTGACTGACTCGGAATGGCTATAAAATACAGGAACTCGGACAGTTGTAGCTGTAACCCCTATTGAATCATCTTCGAAAATTTTCCTTGTTTCGTTAACCATCTTCATCTCTTCTTTAGTATAACCGTTTTCCAAAAATACATCTATATGTGGAAGACAATTAAAAGCAATTCTGTGCGGATAAACATTAATTTCATAATCCAAAAAATTAATCATGGAACGGGTCTGGTCAAAAAGCTCATCTATTGCCTTCTTCCCTGTTCCAGACACGGCCTGATATGTAGAAACGACAATTCTCCTTATTCCGCACTTTCTATAAATAGGATTAATAGCGACAACCATCTGAATTGTAGAGCAGTTCGGATTCGCGATTATTCCCTTGTTTGTATAATCAGCTACAGCATGAGGATTTACTTCAGGAACAACGAGCGGTACATCAGGATCCATACGCCATGCGCTTGAGTTGTCAATAACCACGCAGCCGTCCTCTGCCGCAATAGGAGCAAATTTTTTACTTGTGCCCCCACCTGCTGAAAAAAGCGCAATATCAACGCCTTTAAAAGAACTCTCAATCAATTCCTCAACATCAATCAAATCTCCCCTGAAACGGAGTTTGCGTCCTGCAGAACGATGAGAGGCTAAAAACTTAACGGAACTTAAAGGAATGTTGCTTTCCTCAAGGCAGGTTATCATCTGATTGCCTACGGCGCCTGTTGCGCCTGCTACAGCAATATTAAATTTCTTACCGGACATAATTGTTCCCCATGTTAGTAACGGTTTACGGTTCACGGTTTAGGGACTACCCCTGAAAATAGCTTACCCAGCATAAAAGGGATCAACTTTTTAATGATACCATGCCAATGACTGAGTCGTTTTAACTGTGAACTGTAAACTGTAAACTGTAAACTGTGAACCGTTACATTTATCCTTTAATATAATCTACAACTAGATCTCCAACCTCTTTTGTACTATATCCCATCCTGCCGGCAGCTACGTCTTTTAAATCATCACGTAAGACCTTTATAACGCTCTCTTCGATCATAGAGGCTGCCGTATGCTCGCCGATTGCATCAAGCATAATATTACCGGCCATTATGGCTGCTATTGGGTTTATTACCTGTTTTCCAGTATACTTGGGAGCAGATCCTCCAATAGGTTCGAACATTGAAACGCCATCGGGATTTATATTTCCTCCGGCAGCTATACCCATTCCTCCCTGTATAATTGCCGCCAGGTCGGTAATGATGTCTCCGAACATGTTGTCCGTCACAATAACATCGAACCATTCGGGATTTTTAACCATCCACATGCATACTGCATCAACATGTGCATAATCCTTTTCTATATCAGGATACTCTTCTCCAACCTCGTTAAAAGCTCTTTCCCAAAGATCAAAAGCAAAAGTAAGTACGTTGGTCTTTCCGCAAAGAGTTAGTCTTTTGGTTTTATTGCGTTTCCTGCAATATTCAAAGGCGTATCTGATACATCTTTCGACACCTTTGCGTGTATTTATTGACTCCTGGACTGCAACTTCATCTGCAGTTCCCCGCTTTAAGCAACCGCCTGCACCGGCATAAAGTCCCTCAGTATTTTCACGAACAACCACGAAGTCAATATCTTCGGGGCCTTTATCCCTCAAAGGAGTTTTTACTCCTTCGTACAATTTGACGGGTCTTAAGTTAATATACTGGTCAAAATAAAATCTAAGTTTTAAAAGAATACCTTTTTCAAGAATTCCCGGTTTAACATCCGGATGACCTATGGCACCCAAATATATTGCATCGAATTTTGATAAAGACTCAAGTACTGTATCCGGCAGAATTTCTCCTGTCGCCTTGTAATGATCACCGCCTAAATTATAATTAGTAAATTTCAGTCTAAAATCGCATTTGCCTGCTACAGTCTCCAGCACCTTGATTCCTTCTGCCACAACTTCGGGTCCTGTACCATCTCCTGGGATTACAGCTATTTTATATTCTTTTGACATCACAACTCCTGTATAAATAAATACGGAACATTGAAATTGGAAAATAGAAATTGGAAATTTGGCCTTCATGCTTTTCTACTGTTCTTCCAAATTTCCAATTTCTATTTTCTAATTTCAAGCCGTGAACGGTTACCAGTTTACAGTTATCAGTTTACAGCTTTTTCAATAAATTATGCAACGACTGATTGTTGTTTTGTTTTGATCAACCCTGAACCGTAAACTGTTTATTAATTTAGTGGATTTCGGCTTTTTCCTGCTTTGAAAGTCTCATAAGCCTTATAGTCTTGAAGGGACCTGAAATTAGATAGGCAACTCCTAAAAGAAACAGGGCAATGGATGGCTGCGCTGCTATAAAAATTAAAATCAGTATAACTGTAACAAGAACATTGAAATTCATCTTTTTAAACAGCTCGTGTTGTTTAAAACAATCGTATTTTATGGTGCTGACCATTAAAAAAGAAAGAATATAAAGCATTATAAGGGGTAATATACAGTTAGAAGTACCTGCTATATCGAATTTATTATAAAACAAAACAACAGTAGCAGCCATGCCGGCAGCAGCCGGTATCGGAAGGCCTGTAAAGTAATCGCCGCCTGCTGTATCAACATGGGCATTGAAACGTGCCAGGCGAAGAGCTCCGCAAATCATAAATAAAAATGCGGCAAGCCAGCCGATTCTTCCCATAGGCTTAAGTGCCCATAAATACATCATCACCCCGGGAGCAAGACCAAAGGATACAAGATCCGCAAGGGAATCGTATTCAACACCAAATTTACTGGTGGTATTAGTAGCCCTGGCGATTTTGCCATCAAGCATATCAAATACTACGGCGATAATAATAGCTATAGCCGATGTAACATATTTGCCATCTATTGAAGCAATAATGGCATAGAATCCGCAAAAAATATTTAAAGATGTAAATATGTTAGGCAGAATGTATATTCCGCGCCTCAGCTTGTCTTTATTAATTCTTTTCTTTCTTTTCATGCCTTAAATATCCCAAAATAGATGTACCGGCTTTAACCTTATCCCCGACTGCGACATTAAGATCCGCATCATCGGGCAGATAAACATCAAGTCTTGATCCAAAACATATCATACCCAGGCGTTCACCGCAGGCTACACTGTCCCCCTTCTGTAGCTTGCATATAATACGCCTCGCTATAAGCCCTGCAATCTGAACAACACATATTTTACTGCCGTCTCCTGTCTTAAGAAAAATCGCATTATGTTCATTATCCCTTGAGGCCTTATCCAGATTTGCGGAAAAAAATTTTCCAGGATAATAACTTACCCTTTCAACTTCCCCTTCATGCGGAATACGATTTACATGCACATTAAATATCGACATGAAGACACTTATCTTTTGACATCTGCCTTCAAAAAAAGGGCTGCTGTCCTCTTGCCCGGCTATAATTACTTTTCCATCAGCCGGTGATACAACAGCACCATAATTTTTAGGTATAACCCGGTCAGGATCCCTGAAAAAATAGCAGATGAAAAAAGTAACCGCAAGACCTATCAGCGCGGGAACAGTCAGCTCTAAAAGGGCAAAAACACCTGTAGTAAAGGCCGAAGCAAATATCAAAGGATATCCGGCTTTTGCTACAGGAAATGCGACTTGACTCGGAGGATCTGACCAGGAAAATTTATCCATTTAACATACACCTTAGTTAAAGTTTAAAAAATTTATACCAATATCGATTAATAATGTCAATGATTACAACTTGAGAATTTTCGTATATAATGGGGTACAAACAAGCTGTTATCATCTGTATCATTTGTCTCAAATTTATCCATACTTATATGAGCCACAGTAGAAGCCCTGATTGTGTTTTGGTAAGACGGCGCAAAATGTGCCAGATCACCTATCTGATCTTTAATTTTATTTTGATAAATTTTGGCGCCGTCACCAACAAACAGGCATGGCTCATTTATATCGCAAACAGCCTGAACAGGACTAATAGCCTGTCCCCTAAGTTCCTTTTTCAAATATCCGTTTTCAAACCTGTAACGTGAAAAATACACCTCTTCTTTACGGGCATCTAATAACGGGCTAACGAGATATGAAGAAAAGCCGCACTGCATGGCAAGCGAATCAAGGCTTGAAACACCCACAACAGGTTTGCCGGATGCCATAGCAAAACCCTTTATCGAACTAATGCCTATTCGCAGACCGGTAAAGCTCCCGGGCCCTCTTGTTACCGCAAATCCATCCAGTTCAGATACGGTTAACCCAGACAAATTCAATACTGTATCTATCATCTCCATTAAATGTTTTGAATGAGTTTGTTCGATAAATAGAGTAGTCTCGGCTATAATTGATTCTTTCTCAACAATGGCAACGCTACAACTTTTTGTAGCTGTATCTACAGCGAGTATTCTCATAATAAAAGAGTGCCTAAAATGCCTAAAATATATTAAAGTGCCTAAAGTTATGGTACGCCTTTGGCGTGGTTATATATTTTCAGGGCTGGGTTATAAGTTTTCTCATTCCTACGCTGGAGCATGGGAACCAGGCAAACCGTAAAACCCTAAACCGTAAACCGTAAACAGTGAACCGTGAACCGTTTTTTTACTTTGCCCCACTGCCCTTAATGTTTAAGCCCTCAAGTACAATCGGCAGTACCTCATCCATGTGTTTTACAGGAATGAACTTGATTTTACGCTTTACATTTGAAGGAAGTTCTACAATATCCTTTTTATTCTTTTCAGGAATTACTACAGTATAAATTCCAGCCCTCAAAGCCCCCAAAGCCTTTTCTTTCAAGCCTCCTATCGGAAGGACTCTTCCTCTAAGCGTAATTTCGCCGGTCATAGCAATGTCCTTGCTGACCGGCTTATTGGTCAAAACAGAAATCAGGGCTGTAGCCATAACAATTCCGGCAGAAGGACCATCTTTTGGTATCGCACCTGCCGGGACATGTATGTGCACATCAAAATTTTCCAAAAAATTTTCTTTTACTCCAAAACAAGAAAGATTTGCCCTGGCATAACTTACAGCCGCCCGGGCGGATTCCTGCATTACCTCTCCGAGCTGCCCGGTAATAATCAAGTCACCCTTGCCTTGTATTAAAGCCGCCTCCACATACAGAACCTCTCCACCGGCATTAGTCCAGGCAAGCCCGATAGACAGTCCGACCTGACTCTCCTGCTGATCCATCTCAGGATAATATCTGGGTATACCCAGATACTTATGCAGATTTGTCCTTGTAATATTGAAAGGACCTTTTTCTCTTTCAGCCATCTTACGCGCCACCTTGCGACATATTGACCCAAGCTCACGTTCAAGGTTTCTCAAACCTGCCTCGGATGTGTATTCATTTATAATCTGGAGCAATGCTTTTGGACTGATGGAAATATTCTTCGGCTTTAAGCCGTTTTCCTTAAGCTGACGCGGGAAAAGATGTGTCTCAGCAATAACCTTCTTTTCCTCCTCAGTATATCCCGAAAGATTAATGACCTCCATTCTGTCAAGAAGTGCTGAAGGAATTGTATCTGTCAAATTGGCGGTAAGTACGAACATAACCCTGGAAAGATCAAACGGTAAGTTCAGGTAGTGATCACTGAATTCAAAGTTTTGCTCTGGATCAAGAGCTTCTAATAAAGCAGAAGAAGGATCACCTCGAAAATCAGAGCCCACTTTGTCAATCTCATCCATCATAAAAACAGGGTTGTTTGATCCGCACTGCTTCAAACTCTGTAGTATACGTCCAGGCATTGACCCTATATATGTGCGGCGATGGCCTCTAATTTCCGCTTCATCTCGAATTCCACCGAGAGAAATACGGACGAATTTACGCTTCATCGCTTTAGCAATAGCTCTTCCCAAAGAAGTCTTCCCCACGCCGGGAGGCCCGACAAAACATAGAATAGGACCTTTCATTTTTGGATTTAGCCTGCGAACACTCAAATATTCAAGTATCCGATCTTTCACCTTGTACAAAGCGTAGTGATCTTTGTCTAATATTTTTTTTGCATTCAATATATCAATCACATCTTTGGTTTTTTTATCCCATGGCAGATCAACCAGCCAGTCCAGATAACTCCGTATAACTGAAGCTTCAGCAGAATCAGGATGCATCTGTTCCAGACGCTTTAACTGCTTTGCAGCCTCTTTTCCAGCCTCCTTGGGCATTTTGGCGCTCTTGATCCTTTTCTTGTAATCATCTATCTCTTCAGCTCTTTCATCATGCTCGCCCAGTTCCTTGTGGATAGCCCTAACCTGCTCTCTTAAAAAATAATCGCGCTGGCTCTTAGAAATTTCATCCTTGGCATCAGATTGAATCTTTGCCTGTATCACCGAAAGTTCTACTTCATGTGAAAGCAGATCGTTAACTTTTTTAAGACGTTCCACAGGATCTACAAGTTCAAGCAGAGTCTGTGACTCCTCAATTTTCAGTCTAAGATTCGATGATACAAGATCTGCAAGCTTGCCCGGATCATCTATGCTTTCCAGAATGGTACCGACATCGCCGCTTAATTCTCCTCGAAGAGCCAGAATCTTCTCTGAATGCTCTCGTACATTCCTCATCAGAGCTTCAATCTCCAGATTGACTGCTTCAGTCATATGTTCTTTAATAATTTCAATTTTTACGCGATAATAAGCTTTGTTTCTGAGATATGTTACAATTTTTGCCTTGGCGACACCTTGCACAAGGGCCTTGACACTGCCGTCAGGCAGTTTCAACATCCTCAGAATCCGGCCAACTGTTCCAATCGTGTAAATTTCATCCTTTTTAGGATTCTCTACGCCCGAATCCTTTTGCGCAACCAACAATAAATAACCGTCTTTTATTACAGCCGCTTCCACCGCTCGCACTGATTTTTCCCGACCGACAAAAAGAGGAATAAGCATACCCGTAAAAATCACAACGTCCCGTATAGGCATTAAAGGAAGAGTTTTGGGTATTTTTATATCCTTTTCATCTTCTTCAATAATACTTATCAAATCATCTTTATCTGTTTCACCCATTGTTTCACCTGTTTTTAATTATTTCCCCCCACAATCGCCAAGAGGCTGCCCGAAAATTTTAGCCTTCCTTGAACTTGAACAAAATTGAACATTTTTCAAAGGTCTCGTAGCAGGATGAAAATTCTCGGACAGCCTCCCATATCGACCTGAAAGGGTCTTATGTATATAACAAATTGTGTTTAAAATGTATGAACACAATAATATATAACATTATTTCCCTTTGACAATATCAATCTTGTTTTTTTATAAAACCTAAGATTATAAAATCCACATAACTAATTTTGAAAATTTTACATGACAAAAGACTATGTTTAAAGATAATACTGAAACCTTTGAAAAATACTTAAACCTAAATTGAGCGATTTTTTACTCAATCTGCGCCGATCTCTTGCGCATAAAGGCTTTGCAAAAATCCTCGACATATCCACGGGTATGCCTGCGGTTTTTGCAAATCCTTATGCATCAAGATCTCAGCACATATCTTCGCAAAAAATCGCTCAACTTAGGAACGTGGACGAAATAACTTCCACAAGTAGGCGCATAGATTTGGGTCAAATTCGTTCGATCTCAGATCACAAAAGTTGATGGAATAGCGGGCTATTTTGATATTTTTGTGATTTGAGATCGGGCAAAGGTGGCCTGA
>JAUWFS010000251.1:0-3191 GCA_030606805.1 Deltaproteobacteria bacterium | reverse complement strand
CTGCCCGGTACTTTTGCCCCATGATCTCTTGCAAAAGCTCCGACAAAGTTTTTTCCATTGCTTATCCATGGAAGTGATACAGCCTCCTCTGAAATATCATACTTCCCCGGAATATAGAGGAACGATGGTAAAACCGGAAGTCCGGATACTTCTCCAAAACCTGTCAGTTGAGGAACTTTAAATATCTTTATTTTATACTTCTTTTTTGCATCCGCCAGAAGATCCACATACGATACAGCAGAATTGGTAGTCCCTAAATCAATACCTATTATGAAATGTTTCTCAAGAATGTCCAAAATTTTCTTTCTCCCTGACGTTGAACTCCAGCTTCCATCTGCGGTTATCCTCCCTGGCAACACACCATAATTCAAGAGTTCCGACTTCTGTTATATCTATTTCGAGGTTTACTGGAATAACGCTGCCATAATCTCCATCCAGCGTGGTCTCAATTGTTGCTATCTCATTAATTTCATTAATCTCATCTTCCCAGTCATCAACCACAGTACCGAGTGAATCTTCAGGTCTTAATGATGATCCTAAAAAGTCAAATTTTACAGGTTCACCTACCACTATAATAAATTCCTGATTTTCAAGTTTTGCTTTGGTACCTTCCTCCATACCGAAAGGTGCAACACAAAGTGCCCTTGTTGGAGCGGGCATACCTGGCACCGCAGGCATTGATGCAGCAATACCAATGTAGTATGACTGGCCAAGACCGCTTCGAATGCGTATGCCGTCTCCGCGCCTTGCCAGGCCATAATAAACCGCCCCTCTTGCAACAGACAAATCAAAATCTTTTGTATCAATCTCTTTGATAGATGAGGAGCTTCCATATCCAGCCCAGGATGATAATACTTCCTTTATGCGTTTTTTTATAGGATCAGCTTTCATAACGCCGCCGTTAAAAAGGATGGCATTCGGCAACCTGTTACTTTCACCATCAATTTTATGCCTGCCAAGAAAATGTGCGAGGTGGTGCGTGATTGCAGGGTCTGCTTCATACAAAAGGCCAATCTCCTTTAGACCTGTCTTTTGATTTGTTATTGGCTCGGCAGTTATCTCACACTGTGGGAAAAAACCGTCAAGAATAAGCTGCTGCACTTCATTCATTGAAAGTTCTGTCTTGATTGTACCACCTATCAAGCTGCTTCCCCTGCCCAGTATTGTCACAGGATAGTTCTTTTTTTCAGGATCAGATAATATATTTTCCTTTGCTTTGCGGCAACTGTGCCAAAGACCACGCATCTGCCATGAATCGAGTTTAGTGCCTTTTTCAGCCATCTGTCTTGAAACGGAATACGCAAGGGCCAGATCCATGTTATCGCCTCCGACAAGAAGATGATCACCGACAGCTATCCTTTCGAGTAAAAGCTCACCATCATTATCAGAGACATTGATAAGGCTGAAATCGCTTGTGCCTCCGCCGATATCGCATACAAGGACAAGGTCTCCCTCTTTAATACTATCTCTCCATTGATTACCTGAAGATTCGATCCATGCATAAAATGCAGCCTGGGGTTCTTCAAGCAAAGTAACATTCGATAGACCTGCAAGACTTGCTGCTTTTACAGTAAGCTCTCTTGCAACAGCATCAAACGAAGCGGGAACAGTTAGGAAAATTTCCTGATTTTGAATTAATAATTTTTCATCATCCCCAGCTATTATGTTATTCCATGCATCGCGAATATGCCGCAATATGGCTGCTGAAGCCTCAACCGGCGAAAGCTTTTCCTCTTTGTCATCACCTCCCCATGGAAGAACCGGCTTATTCCTGTCAATCATTGTGTTGCAAAGCCAGGATTTGGATGAAGAAATCAGGCGGCCTGGGATTTCCGCACCTCTATCTCTGGCATGCTCGCCAACAACATAATGAGTTTCATTATCCCATGGCAGATTAAGCGCTTCATCCATAACATCGTTTTTTTCGTGCATAAGAATAAAAGAAGGCAGAATTTCTCTTTTCTCTACTGTTCCCGGACCTGTTAACTGAGGTATCTTAAGTATCTTTATATCGGAACTTTCACCCTCGGAAATATTAGCTTCAGTATAAGCTACAACACTATTGGTTGTGCCTAAATCTATCCCAATTATATAAACCGGTTCGGACAACATAAAACTCCTTTTGCTGGTTGCTGGTCATTGGATTGAATATTCCATATTCGTAACAATTTAGCCTTTTGAAAAAGAATCTGACAGGATAACAGAATAAACAAGATTTGTAAGCGTTCACGGAACATTGAAATTAGAAATTAGAAATTTGGCCCTCATGCTTTTGTACTGTTCTACGCAATTTCCAATTTCAAGTTTCAAGCCGTGAACGGCTACAATAGTTTAAATCCTGAATATCTTGTAAATCCTGTCCAAAAAAATAATATTTAAAAGCGCTAAAATGTTACTAATATTCAATTTGGTAAAGCGCTATACTATTTCAATTTCTGCAGGAGCAATTATACCAGGCTCCTGACTGCCCGACAGGGTTGGCATTTCTAATCTCTTAGCCTTCCAGCCTCTGTGGCGAACGATACCTTTAAAGGGCGGCTCACCTGTAACATTGCCTGTTAACTTTATAGTAGTTGGATCAAAATCATGCTGGATTGTTATCTGATCGCCTTCCTTTTCGCTGATTACACTTTCCGGAGATATGGCTCTATCAACAACTTTCTTACAGCTTTCATGAATATTTCGAACAGCAGCGCCTATCTGTGAATCTTCATAATGATTAAGATCTTCGGAGAAGAAATCCATTAGACGCCCTTCTCGTTGAAACACAGAAAGCAGATGTAAAAATAAGCGCCTGTCATTATTTTTCTTTTCTTTCTTGTCCAAAGAACCTTTAACTTTTGTATCATCTTTTTTATCTACGATTGCCTTATCAGATGTTTTTAACAAATTTACAAATAAAAACCTCATGCAAACCCAGAGCAGGATACCAATCAAACCGAATATCCCTGCCGACATCGGCGCATAATATAATCTAATTTTTTCTTCCAGCATAACAACCAGATCAATTAAATTTTTATGCCCGGATAAAACTACTTCAGCATTTGTTAATATAACATAAAAGGTCGAATCGACCAGCAGGCACATAAAAGCCATAAAAAACATTATTATTACAAATGAACGAAAAGAATACGCTTTTATTATATTCATCTTTTTTAACTCCTTAATTGTTTTTTTCGAAAAACTACAAA
>JAUWFS010000239.1:0-3995 GCA_030606805.1 Deltaproteobacteria bacterium | reverse complement strand
CAGCGACTTGTGTACGCCCGGCATGGGCGTGAACTTATGGGGTGACCTGTCCGCATTGGACGGGAAGTCCCCTATACATGAACCCTGTTAATATTTAATATATTAGCAAAAGTATTAGCCAAAGGCAAGCGTCTTCGCTATCCTAAATCCACCGCCTAAAAAAGATATGAATATTTGGGTCGTTGAAAGGGGTGTTTTCTTCAAAAATCCCAGAAAAAAATCCGGTTATCACTGTAGCCTTATAAAAACAGTACTGATCGGCTATTTTTAAGCGCACCACTCCCTTGATAAACGATTTTGCTTCCTTATCTCTTACTTTTCAGCCTACCCGGAGGGAACAGGCTGAAGCATTGCAATTTTCTTGCGGGCATTAATCAACAACTCCATTGCCGGATTGTTTTTTGTTAATCGGATTATTAAACTGCGAGAACGTGTTACCACACGTCCAGGAAGATTAATAAAAGAAAACCTGACTGCTTTCATTCTCTTTGATATCCAGGAAGCTTCCATTGCCAGCTTTTTCATTATTGCATTCAGATTAAGCGCTAATATCATGATCCACCACCATGCAGCATTTTCACCAAAATCTTCTGATGGAAGCTTGCCACCAGCTAAATCATCTTTCATTACTGCATGGACTTCTTCGCTTTTACCGCATCTTTCATGCAGCCAGTGTATTAGTCTTTCACCTTCCCAATCCATGTTTGTAACCATGCCAAATACTTTGTACCTGCGGTTTTTAATATCCATCGTTGGGAAAGGAAGCTCTATCTGACGATCCATGCCCTGCAATTCTTTCTGCCAGTCCAGAACTTCAAGGTTTGACAGACCTGATGGTGTATGATATTCATCCATTATTTTTACTACTATCAGCAGCTTGATTTATGGCCAGACAATTACGAATAGAATTTCCAGGTGCATTTTACCATATCTCGGCAAGGGGTAATGAACGTAAAGCTGTCTTTAAAGGCATAAAAGACAGAGAAAAATTTCTTTCTTACACTTGAATCCGCTTAAATCCCTATAGCGCTGTCATTTTTAAAAAAGAAACCCCAGGATCGTGAGTTACCGGCATTAGAAGAGCTTGTTGACAGACCTGATATCGATACAATATCAGATATGATTGATTCGGTTATTCAAACAGATCATAGACTGGCAAAGCCGATAAAGCTATATTTTTGCCACAAATATAGCGGGCTGAAACTTAAAGAAATCGGCAAATATTTTTATAAATATTTCCATGATATTTAATCTAAACTTTTTCTGATATCATGTAGTGAGGTTCAATATGGATGCAGTCAAACAACTAAAATCGCTTTTACAGGAAGCGGAGCTTTACAGGTCCCAGGGACTATTAAATGAAGCAAAAACAAAATATCTTAATGCATCAAAATTGATAAAAAATGATAAACAACTTAAAACCAGACAAAACCTTATTGATAGCATTACGAAAAAAATCAGAAACCTTAATAATACTATCGACAAAGTAGAAAAAAGAACGGGAAAACCTGAATTATCATCAACTGTTCAGGATCTTATCATAAATAAGTTTTCATTTTCAGTTGGAAAAGATGAAGATACAGGCGCTCTTGACGGCGCAATAGCCCTGGCTAAGTTTGGTCAGTATGAGCGGGCTTTAACAGAATTTAATAAATTGATAACAAAGGAACAATTACAGCTTGCTGCAGCCAAGAATATTATTAAATGCCGTATAGCTTTCACTTCAATAGATGATGCCGTTAATCAGTATCAGCAGTGGTTTGACAACAATATTTTTACTCCTGACAAGCTGGAAAAAATCCGTGTTTTTCTTCAAGAGATTCTTGATAGACACGGAATTGATAAATCGCTGCCGCAGGCAAAAGAAGCTGTAGAGGATAAGGGGGCTGAAAAAGCAGTAGAGGGTCAATTGCAGGAAGACGAGGTCCTTGATGTCATCTCCATTGGTATTATTATGGATAGCGGTCCTAAAAAGGGAGAACTGGTTGAACTCGACGTAAGCTTCCAGTCAGGAAATGTGATAAGCCTGTTAATACCGCGCAAGGAAAAGGAGTTGATAGAAAATTTTAAGGTTGGCGCTATTTTAAATGATATTCAATTTTATTCTCCCATGGCTATGTTCAACGGCTCCGGTGTCATTGCTTCACTGGCAGAGATTAAGGTTGGCCCCAGAAAAGGGGATTATAATCTTGATATAACAATCAAAAGTTCATAATATCTAAATATTGATAAAAGGACAATTTGCAGATCAAAACATATGGCTATTTTTAATATTAAAAAACGGGAAATAGAGTGCAAAATCGTTTATTACGGGCCGGGCAGATGCGGGAAAACAACTAATCTTGAATATGTATTCAAGGCCTATAAAAAACAGGTCACCGGTGAAATGGTTTCAGTTGACACCGAGGGCGATCGAACTCTTTTTTTTGATTTTCTTCCTATCGGGCTTGGAAAAATAAAAGGTTGTGAGGTGCGGGTCCAGCTATATACTGTGCCGGGTCAGGTTCAATACAGCTCAACCAGGAAACTTGTTTTAAGAGGTGTTGACGGGGTTATTTTTGTCGCCGATTCACTGAAGGTCAGGCGTGAAAAAAATATGCTTTCATTAAAAGACCTTCAAAAAAATTTAAAGAAATATGGCATCAGCATTGTTAAGATTCCTCTTGTTTTGCAGTATAATAAAAGAGATCTTGCTGAAAAGGGTCTTCCTTTGATGTCTATAGAGCAGATGGAAAGAGATTTAAACAGACAACTTAAAGTGCCATCTTTCCAGGCGAGCGCGGTTATCGGCCAGGGCGTTGGTGACACATTAAAGGAATGCATGAAACTAACTTTGAAACACCTTCATAAAGAACTGAAATGGGGACAATAGTTATCACGTATGAATAATGTTGTTCTTGCAGGCAGTCTTGATTTCCTCAATTTGGGGGAAGTATTGCAGCTTCTCGGCTCAAACGGCAGCACAGGCATTTTACGTATAACCAGCAAATATGCCCGGAGCCATGGGTTAATATATTTACTGAATGGCAACCCTGTAAATGCATCAGCCGATTCACTAAGCGGCCTTGAGGCTGTTTACTCTCTATTTGGCTGGACCGAAGGAGATTTTGAATTTACCCGGGACCAGGTTAACACCGAGAAAGTTATCAAAAAAAGCCGCATGGAAATAATTCTGGACAGTTTAAGTATGCTTGATGACGGTGTTATCAAAAAGTTAGGCCCTGTAACCTTTGAGAAAATATCTGATGTTCCAGGTAAGACAGCAACTCTTCCAATTATTAAGGGACCTCTTGTAGATTATACATACGTGGTTGATGAGGAAGAGTTTACTGATGGTCAGGAGATTGTCAGGGAAGGGAAACATGGCAACTGGATTTGGGTCATTCTTGAAGGGATTGTAGAGATTATTAAGGAAACAGCCCATGGGCCGGTGGCAATTCTCAGGATAGGAGAGGGTGCGTTTATAGGGTTTATAGGGAGCATAGGCTCATTTTTAATGGTAGGGAGTGTTCGCAGCGCTATGGCTGTGGCTAATGGTAATGTTCAACTGGGTGTTCTGGATTCACAGCGTCTTTCCATTGATTTTTCATGTTTATCACATGAATTCAGAGGGCTTGTATTAAGCCTTGACAAAAGGTTGAAACAGGTGACGGAAAGGGCGGTTGGCATAAATATTGACCGTGACCGGATAGACGAATTGATCAAAGATAATAAGCCGATAATTAAACAGGGTGAGGCTGAAGATAAAATATATATTATTTCAGAAGGCGAAGCCTGGGTTGTTCGATATACAGATAATAATCATGTGATTCTGGCAAATCTTTGCAAAGGAGATGTTTTTGGCTATGTTCCTTTTTTTGACACAGGTCATGAACCGTTTTCCGCCTCTGTCTATGGATCAAAGGACCTGAAAGTAAGGACTGTTAATCCCGAGGATCTCCAGAATGAATATAACCATCTTTCATCCACTTTTAAAAATATTGTCGAAAATGTTG
>JAUWFS010000106.1:0-11037 GCA_030606805.1 Deltaproteobacteria bacterium | reverse complement strand
TATCTCAATTATATAATGGTAACCTTTTCCAAACAGAACATACGTTTTCAAAGGAAGCGCTGGCAAACTATGATAAACTTGTGTTAATAAAACATTTAAAAAACGCAACTATTCAGAAAATTCTCGATGAAAGAAATAAATAATGAAACCAAAATTCATCCAAACAAGAATAAGCGATAGTCTCCATAGAAAACTAATCGAACGTGCCGAAAGCGAAGAACGCTCGGTCAGTAGTTTGCTTAGGATTATCGTTAAGGAGTATTTGAAAAATGAATGAATCCGAAGCTAAAAAAATCCTGGGTATTGCTATCGAACGTGGAGACGGCCTATACACCAACCTGGACGGCGCTATCGCATGGAATACCGATGATGAAAAAATTATCATGGAGGGCGAATTCACTCCAGAATACCTCGAGGCTGTCGCTTGGTGGATTAAAAATAAAAAACGCCCGACTGAATCTATAGGATAAGATTATGGCAATGAAAAAAATATACACTTGTGATATTTGTTTTGATGCCAAGCAACTTCTTGTTCTAATATTTTGATTGCTTTATCCAACCAAGCCTCCTAACGCCTTTTCCTCCACGATATCATTATTCGCTAGAGAAATCCCCATAATTGACCTGTATTCATCTATGCAAGCTCGAAAATTCGGAGCAGCAATTTCTTTGTCAGAATAATCATCAATTAAAACACATTCGGTTGTCGTTTTGTTCCCGGTTCGTACGCGTCGATAACTTAATTCAATATAAAAACCCGAACTATTGGGACATATTTCAACTATTTCTTTCCAAGCGTCATTAAAATTCATGGCTTTAACCTCCTGAATGCGTTTTGTTCGGTTCATTGCGACTCAATACTTATGGTGAAAATTCAGTCACAGCCTTACCACCATATTGTTTGTGCAACCCAGTTAAATAATTTCCAACCGAAACTTTTTCCTTCGCCTCAACCGATAGCTCCCATGTGAAGGCCTTGATCTCTTCCCAAGTGTCGTCATCTACATAAATTGTTACTCTTTTCATTATGTGTTCCTTTTGTGTTGTGTATTTACTTTGGATACATTAATACCTTGTTTCGTGTGTGTCAAGTGTTTTCTGGTGATAATGTAAATAATTTTTGGGGGATTAAAACTATAGGGGGGGGTCTTTTGGTTCTGGGGGTGAAAATGTAATACTGTCTGACCGGAGCATATAAACGTAGGGGGGGGACTTAGGCGCTCCCGGGGTATTGCCTCCCGACCATCACTCCTGCTACTCATACCCTGGGCTATAGGGTAGCTGCCTTAATGATTGAGCTGAAAGCCTCCGCAGGGTACTAAGTCCGTCGAAAAAACTACTGCCATAAGTGGCAGGCATCCACCTGGACACATCAAGGCTCGTAACTATCTGTAATTGCGTAACCGGAAGAGTGTAAGGGCTGATAACGGGTATTATGTCGGATTCATTCTGTGTTAACTTTCTTATTGACTATGTCAATTAACCGTGCTATTTCTCGGTAAACATCAACAGAAAAGGAACATATCTATGCAAATGACAAAACAAGAATACAGAAAACGCAGGAACGCAAGAGTCGTAAAAAAATTCAGGAAGCTCACAAGACAAGACAAACTCGACATAATAGAAGCCTACAGCGAAGGCCTTGAGTCAGCAATGTCTATTGCCGTAAGATACGACAAAACAAGGCAAGGTATATGGAAACTACTCAAGAAAGCTGGCATTGATACTGCCAAGAAAGGAATAGCGGTATCTTGTACAACCTGCAAGGCAATCATCCATAAACCTAAATCGCAACTCAGGAACAGAAAAAACCATTTTTGCAATATGGCCTGCTATCAGTCGTATCTTAACGCTGGAGCATCCCACTTAACTTCTATCGAAAACCGCAAGGGAAGCAGGCGTGCCCGTGCTATAGTCAAGCAGCACTTCGATCTACAGCCTGGGCACATAGTTCACCATGAAGACAAATTCTCACTAAACAACCAGTTGTGGAATCTCAGGGTGTTCGCAAATCAAGGTGACCATATCCGGTACCATCATCAAGTGCGAGACTTAGAGCATAACGACTCTTCGACAATAATCGTTGAACCGATATGGAATGGCGCAGAGCTCAATCAGTAATACTCTCAACCTTCTCCGGCGCACCAGGCGTAACATCAACCATGCCAGCGTCCTTATCATCCTCATCCTTGCCAGTCTTCAGGCTGATAACGATCTCAGAGCCTGGAGGCAGGTCAAAGCCCTTATCACGGAACTTCTCGGGCCTGTGAGCTTTTAGGAGTGTGATCATTAGGGCGTCAGAGAAACATGGCTCGTGTCCTACCAGCTCCCCCCGCTGATAGATCGGCCTTTGGTAGCCATCCATGGCTCGCTTCCGTGCTGCATGCTCAAGCGCATCGGTTGCAATCTCAATAGCGTTATCCCACTCTTTGGCAAATGTCTTGTCATTGCGGCGCAATGTGTGCATATGAGAGCGTGACATCCCAATTGCTTTGGCCGACAATGTGACATTGCAGGACTCCGAAAGGTGCTCAAAAAACCGCGCACGCAATTCAGGCGTCATGCCAGGCTTACACGCCCCGTTGCTTGTTTGGACATACCCTTCGCTCATAATTTATCCAACAATTCTAATAAGTTAAGTCCCTTAAAAATCCCCTACCCTATATTCCATAACCCTTTACCCAAAAGTGTACAATTTTCGTACACAAATTTCAGTTCCGCCCGTGGGACTGGTCAGTTCCGCCCGTGGTACTGAAAAGCCTAATTTCAGTTCCGCCCGTGGTACTGAACGAAAAAAAAAACATCATTATTTCAATGGGTTAATTTTGTCATATATATATATAAAGAGTTCCGAACATTAAAATCTTAATAACCTGTACAAATTTTGTTTCTTTTCCACTCTCCCCTGGAAGTGTCCTTGCACTTTTTTTTCAACATAACCATTTTCGATTAATTCCGTAATTGCCCGGAAGAATCTGGATTTTGAGCCAGAGTATTCGTATTTTGTTTTTGCTTGTACATATGAACACATAAAAAAGTCTGAGCCTTGCGCTGGTCTGCGAGTATTTGGTTGAAAAGTAACACACCTTAAAAACATAAAATATACCTGGAAAGCGTTACCAGACAAATGATTAATATCATTATGTAGTGTATGAGGTATTGTTAAAAATTCGCCCATCGTGCCCTTTACACGTCCCTTGATTAATTAGTTGCGGGGAAGTCCTGCAAAGGGTTCAGGGTTTCGGGATATCTCCCTATCCCCGCAAGCTGGTATTATTGTAGTATTGGTTTACCAGTTTGGTCAACCAGTTTTTTGTCTTGAGTGATAATGGGTGAAGTTATTATTGACAGGTTATTATCGAGCTTGCCTGCTTTGGACTGGTTAAGAAAGTGAGACAAGATAGCCTTTTGAGCAGTCGCCAACATATCTAATGACTGGAACAAGTTGGGCGGGAAGCCTGATACTGATATTGTTTTGTCTGACATGCAATTGATACTGATTGACAGGATAGTTTGTGGTTGTGGTTTTTTGTCACCGTTGTTGTTCATGTGTTCCCCTTTGTGGTTGGTGATTGATAGATGTGGGATGGTATTCTTTATTTTATGGATTGTCAATAAAAAGTTATGCCCGATAGCTGTTATCGGTACTATTGGGAGTATCAAGAAGTACTCTATACGCAAAAATGAAACTGTACGATTGGACACTTTAAATTTTGCCTGATTTTTGTACACTAAGAATAGTGAATAATATCAAACAGTTTTAATAAATAAGAGATTATGCCAACTTTTGTTGCCCAATATCTATACATTTTCGACCTAATCTGCAAATTCCTGCCTTGCCTCCTTAATTATTTTTATTCCCTTACATTACTATCACTTATCGTCTTTTTTATGATGTTTTTCGATATTGGCACGCCTCATGCTTTGTAATAATATTAACGAACGAAAATATTAATCTTAAAAATCAACGAAAGGGGATAAAAAATGAAAATAACACAAGGCGTAAAATCAGCAGTCAATGCATATCTTATGGCACGGACATTAGCGGAATGCGAAAGAGAGAAGGTTGATAACCTGGCCAGAGGTATCCTGGAAACAGCTATATATCATGCTGACCCTAAGTTTGTCACAAGGGGACATGTAAGCGAGCGCATAACTGAGCCAGACCAAGCGTGGATGTTAGAGGCCGAGGACCACCATGATTATTTACTTGATCTCAAAAAAGCCATGCAGGACGCAGGTTATAAAATTAAATCCATACCGAATGAACCTGAGTATAGCTATAACTGCCCAGCGCTTACGGCAGAAAGCATGCAGAGAGATGCGGAACATTTGATAATTGATACTATGGCGGAAATGCTGGGAGAAAGTGAGGATCTTGGCCATAACCTGATATGTGCCGGCCTGGATAAATATCATCAATTTATCGAGCTGGCTGTCAAGATGGTTGTTAACATGCCTGGGTTTAAAAATCCGTTAACTTCATAAGCTTTTAGAATTATCTACAACAGCACGACAAAAAGAAATAAAATCTTTTTCTGGATACCAGGTTTTTATTCGATTAACAAAATCAGTTACTAATTTAACATTACCTACAACATACCCCTTGCCTGGAATGGTTTGGTCTATGGAAACTCTATCAGGAGGACAAATTCTTTGTTTATTAAAAAAAGCTATTTCCCAATTGAGAGATATCCCTGTATATGCACATTTGCCTTTTTGCTGCTCATTTAAATATAAAATATAATTTCGATCTATAGTACAAGGATGCCCTCTTTTTTTAGCTCTTTTCCTTGCATTGCTTATAAGGTCATTTAATATTTTTCTTGGATCAGATGCACGGCATTTTTTACAAATAGTATAATGTCCTCTGGTGGAAGTATCTTTATGAAACTCTTTAACCCCTAATAAAACATGGCACTTAGAACAAATAAAAGTTTTCATAAAAAGATAAAAACACATAACTTATAAAATGGCAAGAACTAAACTGCCGGAAGGAAATATAGATTATGCAGATTGAAAAACTACAATTCAGACAGGTTGGAACCGAAGTCCCTTGCTTTCGCTGTCATGGCATGGCGGCAGAGTATAGAATTAAAATGGCTATCGGCGAGCATGGCGGCAAGCTTATTGTGTGCTTGTGCAAGTCCTGTGCACAGATTCCGGAAACCGAGCTTTATGCTCATTTTGTGGGGAGGACAAACAAATGACAGACAGCCAGTTTTTAATCAAAAAAGCAATCAAGTTAAGCATCGAAGGGGATCGGCTTTTGAAAGAAAGCTATATGATAGAGGATAATTTGCAAAATAAGCTGGCAATCAAAGCTTCCGGCTTCCACGAACAGGCTAAAAAACTATATTATCAGGCGCAGGAGGTATGATGAAAACAAATCCGGATCATGAAAAAAAACGTACAAAATTTAACTTGGCTTGTGAAAATCTTACATGCGCTAACTGTGGCCAACCACTGGCAACCGGCTCAACTCTGTGTCCTGATTGTTTGCCGATAAATGACTTTGCATATAGATTTCGATCATGGCATATCCCAGCTCGCATGATGCCAGGCATACAACGCTATATGCACGAAAGAATAAAACCAGGGCAATTTTTGACCGCCGTAATTTGCAACAATCTTAGCGATGCTGTCGGGCTGGCAGATGATGAAAATTTGGAGAACCTGCCTGCTTATGCATCGTTTTTTTTCAATGAGGCTCCGGCACCATGCTGGGGATCGAAAAAAAAGATGAAAGAATGGTTGGAAGGAGGTAAGTAATATGGAAAAATGGGAATATGACAGCACGTGGGAAAGGATAGTTACAAAGGGCAAGGATGGAATGCAAAGGGTTGTCACTGAGCTTGTTGGCGATCCTGACAGGTTGAGGATGACGGGACCTGTTTTGGTGGAGAAGCTTAATAGATTGAGAGGGATAAATGCTGATTAACGAAATTAGATCCGAATGCTGGTATGCTTTTCTTATAATAATCATAATAACTTGCGGGATGTTTCTTTGTAATAGTGCAAATAAAGAAGCTGTGTGGGAGGCAAAATATGAAGCGTGGACTTTTAACAATAATCCACAGGAAGGCAATGGTTGGATAAATTCTATCGTGCGGCCAGAAAAAAATCCTTGACAAGTAAATCCGGTTAAGCTATGTATAGCCATGTGCAAAATCAATAAGTCTTATATTTTTGAGTTGCCGGTGACCGTGAGGAGCCGAAATATACGCACATCAACTCAAATCAAAAAACCCTCGTCGAGTAATCGGCGGGGGTTTTTTATTTCTGGTCGGCTTGGCACTGTCCCAGGTATCGGAAAAACCGATATTAATGAGATGCCTTGTTTTTTGCTTAACCGGAAAGCAGCGGAATCCGGCAAATTAAGAGTGTGGGCGCTGAGTGATAATTCTCAACCCATGACCTGTAGCCTTGGAAGAGGTTGTCCACGGGGCTTGTCGTGGAGCATACGCAATGAAACACCACGATAGGCGCAGCGAGGGCAAAGTCGCTGCATATAACATGCCGATATGCTTAAAGGATGGCATGGGGTTAAATAATTACCCAAGAAAATCGAGTAATATTCCATAGTAGAGGGGTTCATTGCAGCCTGAAAACTATCTGTCCCTTTAAATGCCTCTGAAATAAGGCAAGGGACTGAACAGGGATATAAAAGATTATAGTTCTTTTTAATGCTATCGGAAAAACCGATGCAACCTATCGGGTAATCCGATAATCCACCGTAAGCTTCTCCAGCTCTTCAGCTTCTTGTTGCCGGCGCTTCTTATCCTTCGCATCCAGCCATGCTTTGACAGTAGAAAATTTGGCTTTCTTTTGGCGCCGGCTTAATCTCTTTTTTTGCTTTGGCATTTCAGGCATTCCTCCCAAGCCGCTTCGGCAATTTCCATAACCGCAATATTTGGATCGTCGGTAGTATGATATATTTCCATCAACTTGTAACGATTTTTCTTTTCCTGCCACCAACTATCAAAATCGGTGCTGTCTTCTTTTTTCATAAGTTTCACCATTAGCTCTCAAGATAATCGGTTATGACTTTCCATGCGGCTTCGCAACCCTTACAAAATTCATGTCGGTAACCCTGCGAAGTTAACATTGCAGCCCATAGCTTTTGTTCTGGCTGGACTCTGCCGCCCTTAACTCTTTTAAGCTCCACGAATAACCCACTGTAACTACCTCTTTTTATAGGCAAAAATAAATCTGGATAACCGCTCTTCATTCCAGTGTTTTTACATTTTACAGCCTGCCCGATAGTGAGCCGGACTCCGTTCAGGGAGCCGTTGAGGAATCGTAACTCCGGCCACTGCCTACTGTATAACTGAGCCAGTCTGAATATGGCGCACTGTTCGTGATATTCCGTTTTTATTTTTACCTTTTGTTTCTTTTGCATGAAAACCTTTTTTTATTTTTAATACAATTTCTCAGCCCAACAATCCGGTTCACGAGGATGAAAGTTTTCTTTTGTTCCATGTCCATAGCACCAACGCTCGATCCGCTGTTTAGTCGTATTAAAATATTTAGCGGCTTCCGGGCAGGAATTAAAAAGTTTGCCTTTTATATGCCATCTTTTACTTGACCTTTGGTTTTGGTTGCTAACTTTTGGAGTTACGAATCTACAATTTTCAGGATAATAGCCAAGGTTATTATTAATTCTATCTATAAGTAATTTGGGTTGCCAACCATTAATAAACGCCCATTTAAAAAATGTTTTTTTATCTTTCCATTCGTCGCAAACCGTTATTCCCCGCCCGCCATAATCTTTATAGCTAAAAATTTTTTTATTGTAACACCTATGATGCATGCCATACCATACATTTGTTAGTTTTATTATCTCATCCCAATATTCCATTGTTTACCTCAAAAAAAAGCCCCAAATCGGTTGCCATGATAAACCAGAGGGTTTATGCGCCGAAGTGGGGCTATTTTTATAAAGTTTAAATGTTTGATTTATCATGGCAAAACAACCTTATCCCAATGATTATTACTTGTCAATAGTTGTTTCAATACAATCAGCTCTCTTATTCGCCCATAGAGACGATGCCTTTTTTTATACACATCTTTTTATTCAAAACTATTCTCGACAGGTTTTAGGGCTATCTCAGGCGCCCTGATGTACACTTGCGAATAAAAACAGAACCCCATATATCCAGATCAGATCCCACCCTCAATCCTCCTCAAAAATCTCAAACTTAAATCCGAACTTCCCGCTTCTTTCAAATCCCTTCTGAAGATCCAGGGCTTCGTTCAGCATCCTGAGTTTGAAATCAATTTCAGCGTTCATTAATCGTTTCCGCCCCTCTAAGTGCTTGATTTTTGTTTCTAAAACTTCTTTCTCGGTCATCATAATTATCCTTTCTCTACCTCGGTTATTGCCTTGGCGATGCCTTTATTGAAAAGCCAGGATAAGGTCATTTCCAAAAGCTTAATTTCTTGCAACGTAAGCCTTAGATTTAAATCGTTAATAATCTTTGTTCGTGCTATTTCATGTGGTTGCATGGTTAAAACTCCTCACTTATTTTAAAATCAAATACTTGATCCTTGCAAATTAATCGTTTGCTATATTTGTCAAAAAATAATTTAATACCTCCAAGTTCTCCAAACTCACGATTTTTTTTAACATACAAAACAGCATCTGGATCATTATCAGGCTTGCCTTCTAAATATTCAGGCTTCCAAATTGCCAATACATTGTCTGCAAGATTCGTTATTTCGCTTGCTCCTTTAACATCTACTTTATCAGGCTTATCCCTGTCAGAAGTTGTCTTTCTTGGATGCGCTACAAGATGACAATGCACTTTGTGTTTTTTAACAAAAGATAATAATTGCGAGACAAATTCTTTTTGTCCAAGGTATTCGTCTTTATCAGGCAGTTTTATTGCCATTAAAGAATCAATAACAAAATGTTCAACTCCGTATCTTCTTGCAGCATACTCAAAAACTTCAAATATTTGCTCTGGAGATATCACTTCAGATACATTTAAAATATACATTTTTTCATATAACCACTGAAAAACATTATTAATTTCATAAGTTTTTGGGAAGCCCTTGCCTAAAGCTTGGCATACTGCCCAGCGCAAATATCTTGCTGGCTTCAACTCTAATGATGCTATGCAAGTCTTGATATTTTTAGATGTTAAAAAAAGACAAATTTGATTTAGGATAGTTGTTTTACCAGAGCCATTCTGTCCTGTCCATACTGTTAATTCGCCCTTTCTCCATCCCTTCAGATAATAGTCTAAGCCAGGGAAGCCAGTTGGAATTCCATCAAGCTTATCTGGGCAATCGAACAAATCTACCACTTCTTCATAAAAATTACTCGCCAACTCAAGCGCCGCTGGCGGAAAGTCTTTTGCATCATCAAAACATTGCTGCATCGTTCCTTTTGACATACCAGCCCGCAGGCAATCCAAAGCATCTTTACGCGGAAAAGTAACACTCATACACCGCCAACCGCCCAATCTGGTTACCAATGTATGGATTGCCTTATGCCCCGCCTCATCGTCGTCCATACAAAGATAGATTGTCGTAAACTGCTCTAAAAAATCCCATTCATTCTCAATCCATCTGTGATCGCTCGTCCCCGACGGTAAGGAAGTAACCGCATCAAATCCATATTGGCCCAATGCCATGCAATCGAATTCGCCTTCTGTAATTATTAAAGTATCTCCGCAAGCATTATCGCTGTTAAACAAACATGGTTCTGCGTTTTTTTCCTGTCTGAACTTTTTATCAATAGTTCTATATTTTACATTAACCAATCTTTTGTTTTTATAGAAAGGCAAGCCTATTTCACCTTTTTTGCTAATAAAAATTTTAAAACGGTTTATCGTTTCTTCGATAAATCCTCTTTTCTTTAAATATTCTAAGCTCTTATTGTCCAAGCGTAATACTTCTGGCTTGGGCTTGGTATAGACTTTAGGCTTAGTTGAAACAGTGGTTTGATTAAACATTTGCTTATCTCCAAGCTTAACCTGTAAATTATAAAACGATCCTTGGAGGCCGCAGTTGTTTAATCGCATACAATTCCATGCACCGGTTTCAAGGTTTATAGCAAAAGTTTTTTCGTGCTTTTCGCCGCCATGGCAAAAAGGACAAAGCATAATTGCATTTATGCCGCTTGATCTATTAACTTCTTTAAACTCAAACCCTTTTTCTATAAGATATTGCTTAACTTTCATTGCATACCCTCGTAATTAATCGAAGAATTCGTGGCTTGATCCTTTAATGGAAAAAAACCATGCCACCCTTTCATTATCGTCCGTTCAATAATTTTAACGGGATCGTCTCCAGAATCTTTTAATTTTTTTAGTTTTTTTAAATTCAGGCTTTCCCCATATGTGGTAAGCGGCTTTTTTATTTTAACACGATATTTTTTAAATTCATTCCACAGTTCTTTTGACAACCAATCCGGCAGAACTATATCTTTCTTTTCTTTCTTATCCTTCTTATCCTTCTTGTCTTGGCCCGTTGCTGTCCCGTTTCTGTCCCGTTTCTGTCCCGTTTAGACTATAGCGGGGATCATATTGCCTATAATTCAAAACCTTTATGCGTGTTGTTACCGTCTCGCTTACCGTATCGATTTGGGACATACTTTTTAATAATTTCAAAAATCTTTGTACACGATTTTTTGACCACCCCCAGCGACCTGCCCAAGTCCTTAGACTTTTTAAGCTTTCTCCATAATGACAAGTGAGGCAGACCATATTGCTCTTACCTAAAAGAACTTGTTGGGGTTCTTTATTGTGTTGCACTTCCCATAACAGATCAATCCATGCTTCGGCTTTTGAAAAAACTCTTTTTTCTTTCCAGAAACGATGGTCTTGAAATTTACGCCATAAGGCAAAATATCCCCTATTCATTACTTTAACTTATCTATTTTTTGCTGAATTCTATCCATTCGGCAACTTAACTTAAAATTAAATTTCCTCGATAATGCATAAAATTCCAATACACCCAGATAATAGGATAAATATAGTTTTAAGAAAAAACGTTTTAATCTCACGATATCACCACGTTAACCGCAAA
>JAUWFS010000064.1:0-14538 GCA_030606805.1 Deltaproteobacteria bacterium | reverse complement strand
AGCCATGCCTTTCAATCCCATATGCTTCGTTATCGCCGCCGTAAGAGTGGTCTTACCATGATCTATATGACCAATAGTCCCTACATTGACATGCGGCTTGGTCCGCTCAAACTTCTCCTTAGCCATATCACCGTCCTCCTAAAATTAACTCAAAACCGGCAACTGTTCACCAGCGATAATGAGCAAATGCTTTGTTTGCATCAGCCATTTTATGCGTATCTTCCCTTTTCTTGGCGGAAGCGCCTCTGTTATTAGCAGCATCTAATAACTCTCCGGCCAATTTTTTATCCATACTCTTTTCAGGTCTTTTGCGTGCAAAACCTATAATCCATCTAATACCCAAAGCAGTCCGACGGGATGGTCTGATTTCTGTAGGTACCTGATAAGTTGAGCCACCTACACGTCGCGACTTAACTTCAATTATCGGCCTGACATTATCAATTGCCTTTTCAAAAATCTTGACTGGGGATTCATTTGTCTTTTTTTCAATGATATCCAATGCATCGTACAACATTCTCTCAGCTACGCTCTTCTTTCCATCCAGCATCATAGATTTTATGAATTTTGATATGAGCTTATTGCTATACTTGGAATCAGGTATAGTTATTCTCTCAGGCACTTCTCTTCTTCTTGGCATATCCTCACCATCTTATTAAATTAGCGCCCTTCGGGCGATCTGTTAAGCTGTTGAGCCGTTAAGCTATTATACTCCTTTTATCTTATGAGCTTAAGAGCCATCAGCTATGAGCTAAGCTGTATTCCTGCGGTTAAAATTTTCGCCTTCCTTGAACTTGGAAAAACTATATAGTTTTCGTTCAGGCACTATTTAGGCTTCTTTGCACCGTATTTTGATCTTCCCTGCTTACGGTCCTCTACCCCCAGTGTATCAAGAATACCCCTTACAATATGATACCTTACCCCTGGCAAATCCTTTACACGACCTCCGCGAACCAGAACTACCGAATGTTCCTGAAGATTATGCCCAATGCCGGGGATATAAGCTGTAACCTCTGCCCCGGTAGTAAGCCTGACCCTTGCAACTTTACGCAAAGCAGAATTGGGCTTTTTGGGTGTTGAAGTATATACGCGTGTACACACTCCCCTCTTTTGTGGAGCTCCCTTTAGAGCCGGTGTATTGGTCTTCTTTTTAATTCGCTTTCTGCCTTTTCTAACTAACTGGTTAATGGTCGGCATATTCTTCCTTATAATAGTATCTGTAAACGTAATTCACGTGTTGACAAAAAGAATTTATTTATCCGCATGGAACAAAATTGTCAAGCTTTTTATGTAAAAAATTTAGAGCCTGTCTGAAAATTATCTCCGTAGCAAAAAAGTGTAAAAGTGAGACAAAATTTCAGGCAGGCGCTTAAGGAACGTGGACGAATTAACTTCCTCAAGTAGGCGCATAGATTTGGGTCGAATTTGTTCGATCTCAGATCACAAAAGTTGATGGAATAGCGAGCTATTTCAATATTTTTGTGATTTGAGACCGAACAAAGGCGGCCTGAAGCTGTGATGCATAGTTGGGGAAGTTATTTCGTCCACGTTCCTAAGTCGGGACAACTTCGGCATCACTGTATAAAGGCAACCCTGTACCTGCTGGGATAAGTCTGCCCATAATAACATTTTCCTTAAGCCCCAAAAGGTAATCTTCTTTCCCTGCGATACTCGCATCTGTGAGGACTTTCGTTGTCTCTTGAAACGAAGCGGCAGAAATAAAACTTTCGGTACCGAGAGAAGCCCTGGTAATTCCAGAAATAAGCGATTCCGCCACAGCAGGTTTTCCACCTTTCTCAACCACCTCTTTGTTAGCATCCTCAAATCTTATTTTATCTACCTGCTCCTCATAAATAAACTCAGTATCACCGGTTTCAATGATCTTAACACGCCTCATCATCTGCCTTACGATTACCTCAATATGCTTGTCATTTATCCTCACACCTTGCAAACGGTATACTTCCTGAACTTCATCAACTATATAGCGAGCTAATGCAATATCTCCCTTGATATTCAATATATCCTGAGGTATCGCTGAACCACCAATCATAGGTTCGCCTGCCCTTACATAATCTCCTTCATAAACATTTATGTGCTTGCCCTGTGAAATCAGATATTCCTTCTTTTCACCAACATCAACAGGAGTAACCGTTATTTTCTGCTTACCTTTTTTTGTTGCCTTGGAAATTGAAACATATCCATCGATTTCACTCAACACAGCTATTTCTTTTGGCTTGCGAACCTCAAAAAGTTCAGCAACCCTTGGAAGACCGCCAGTAATATCCTTGGTCTTGGTAGTTGCACGCGGAAGCTTTGCAATAACGCCGCCGGCATGGACATGATCACCTTCTTCGATAAGCAGAATAGCTCCCAACGGAAGCGTGTATCGCGCCAGCCCCTTTGAGCCTGGAAGTATAGCTGTTTTTCCATGTTTGTCTTTTATAGAAATTCTTGGACGTTCATCAATACTCTTTGATTCAATTATAGTGCGACTTGACTTTCCAGTTGCCGGATCAAGCTTCTCCTGCATTGTTTTGCCGGATATGATATCTCCGAATTTTACGATTCCATCAATCTCTGTGATAATTGGTGTCATAAATGGATCCCACGTCGCTAAAAGATCTCCGGCTTTAACTTTTTGACCGTCTTTAACTTCAATGTGAGCGCCATAGATAACGGGAAACCGTTCTCGCTCTCGTCCGGCTTCACCAATAATGGCTATTTCACCACCACGCCGATTCATAACAACAAATTCTTTATCAGCATTTTCTACTGTATTCAGATCAATAAAACTTACAGACCCATCTACTCGAACTCTGATATCAGCCTGTTCAACTCTCCGGCTTGCTGTTCCACCAATATGAAATGTACGCATTGTAAGCTGAGTTCCAGGTTCACCAATAGATTGAGCTGCTAAAATGCCAACAGCCTGGCCAATTTCAACCATTGCGCCATGTGAAAGATCGCGGCCATAGCACTTGGCACAAATACCATGTTTTGCCTTGCACGTAAGAACGGATCTGATTTTGACGATAGTCACACCCGCTTCTTCAATCTTTTCTACAGCCTCCTCATCTATATCTCCTCCAGCTTTTACAAGCACTTCATCTGTGAAGGGATCAAGTATATCTTCCGATACAACACGTCCTAAAATACGCTCTCCCAAACGCTGGATAATTTCTCCGCCCTCCACAAGAGATTCAACCTCAACGCCCATCATTGTTCCACAGTCCATTTCCATAATCACACAGTCCTGAGCAACATCAGCAAGTCGCCGGGTAAGATATCCTGAATTCGCTGTCTTTAATGCAGTGTCAGCAAGGCCTTTTCTCGCACCATGGGTCGAAATAAAATATTGAAGTACTGAAAGGCCCTCTCTGAAATTAGCAGTTATTGGAGTTTCTATGATTTCTCCTGATGGCTTTGCCATAAGACCACGCATACCCGCAAGCTGGCGCATCTGGTCTTTGCTGCCCCTGGCGCCTGAATCCGCCATCATATAAATTGGATTAAAACTTTCTCTTAAAACAGGCTTTTTTTTCTCGTCAAGAACAGTTTTGCCTTCTTTATTAACTACTGGTACCATTTTCATGGATTCCATCATCTCATCAGCAACATCGTCAGTTGCTTTTGCCCATATATCAACGACTTTATTGTATTTTTCACCTCGAGTAATAAGGCCCTCGGTATATTGTCTGCTTATCTCAGCAACCTGTTTTTCAGCCCTCTTCAGAATTTCCCATTTTGCAGAAGGAATTATCATGGCATCAATTGAAATAGATAAGCCTCCTTCTGTTGAATATTTGAAACCGATATCCTTCAACCTGTCGGAAAGTATAACAGTAGCTTTTGACCCTAAATTCCTGTAAGCATAATCAACAAATTCACGTAGAGCTTTTTTATCCATTACTTTGTTGGCCGAATCAAAAGATATCTCGGGCTGCTTTTCTATAATTTCAAAAATATGATATGCGTCATCAGAATAAATTATATTGCTGATCTCCCCCTGCTTAAGAGAAAATATTGTATTAACATCTTCATCTTTTGCCTGATATATCCTCTTGAACTCATCCTTTCTAAGCAAACCAAGAACACCTTCATTCTTTTTGTCGAGGCTCTGTGAATATTGATGTACCATATCAACAAAGCTTGCGCCTTTTTGCAGCTTATCATAAACAGCTTGAGCCTCTTCTTCTGAAGTAACCATGATCTGACGCATTAACACAATGTTATCCTTAGGAAGGATTTCCCAAAGCAGAATACGTCCAACGGTCGTGTCAAATCTCTTTTTATTAATACGAACAGTAATTTTAGCATGGAGATCAACGGCACCTGCATCGTATGCGGAGCGGACTTCTTCCGGGCCGGCAAATTTCTTTCCTTCTCCTCTGGCTTCTTCAACCGCTCTTGTCATGTAATATATACCAAGAACTATATCCTGGCTAGGTACAATAATTGGACTCCCATTTGCAGGGGAAAGGATATTGTTGCTCGAAAGCATTAATATCCTGGACTCTATCTGGGCTTCGACAGAAAGGGGAATATGTACAGCCATTTGATCACCATCAAAGTCAGCATTAAATGCCGTACAAACAAGAGGATGAAGCTGTATGGCTTTGCCTTCAATAAGAATAGGCTCGAATGCCTGAATACCGAGACGATGGAGTGTAGGAGCACGGTTTAACATTACAGGATACTCTTTTACCACTTCATCCAGCGCATCCCAAACATCCGGGGTTCCTTTTTCTACCATCTTCTTGGCGCTTTTTACAGTGGAAACAAGTCCTTTCCGCTCAAGGCGATAATAAACAAAAGGCTTGAACAATTCCAAAGCCATTTTCTTTGGCAAACCACACTGGTGGAGCCTAAGATCCGGTCCAACGGTAATAACAGTACGACCGGAATAATCCACTCTTTTACCAAGGAGGTTCTGGCGAAAACGTCCCTGCTTGCCCTTCAACGTATCACTTAATGATTTTAAAGGTCTCTTGTTGGTTCCGGTAATAACTCTGCCATGCCGGCCGTTATCAAAAAGAACGTCAACTGATTCCTGCAACATTCTTTTCTCATTACGAACAATGATATCAGGTGCATTTAAGTCTATAAGTCGTTTTAACCGGTTATTACGGTTAATTACTCTACGATACAGATCGTTTAGATCGGATGTGGCGAACCTGCCGCCTTCCAGAGGAACCAATGGGCGCAAATCAGGGGGAAGAACAGGAATAACATCCATAATCATCCAAACCGGATTTAATCCGCTACGTCTGAAAGCATTTACTATTTTTAGTCGTTTAGATAGTTTTTGGCGCTTTGCAACTGAGCCTGTTGAACTAATCTCCTCTCTAAGTTCTTTGTATAAAGCATCAAGATCAATGCTCTCAAGTATTTTTTTAACTGCTTCGGCTCCTATCCCAGCTTCAAACTTTTCACCATATACTTCACGCGCTTCGTAATATTTATCATCTGATAGAAGCTGACCTCGGCTAAGACCGGTATCCTTGGGATCAATTACGATATAACTATCAAAATATAATACTTTTTCAATATTTTTCAGAGTCATATCAAGCAAGTTGCCAAGCTTGCTTGGAAGGCTTTTCAAAAACCATATATGGGCACAAGGTGTAGCGAGTTGTATATGCGCCATCCTTTCCCTTCTGACCTTTGACTGAATAACCTCAACTCCGCATTTTTCACAAATAACTCCCCTGTGCTTCATACGCTTGTACTTACCACAATTGCACTCATAGTCCTTTGTAGGACCAAAAATTTTGGCGCAAAACAGTCCGTCTCGTTCTGGTTTGAAGGTTCGATAGTTGATTGTCTCCGGCTTTTTAATCTCCCCATGCGACCACTTTAGAATCTGCTCAGGCGATGCCAATCCAATCTTTATACCTTTATAACGCCTTGGATCCATAGGTTTGGCGAAGAAATCATATAGAGTTTCCATTTTACTCCCTTCCATAATTTTCGATCGTTAATCCTTCTCCATGAGGGTTATATCAAGACCCAAACTCTGCAACTCCTTTGTCAGAACCTTGAAAGACTCAGGTATGCCCGGTTCAAGCACGTTTTGACCTTTTACAATCTTTTCATACATACGTGTCCTTCCAGCCATATCATCTGACTTTACCGTTATAAACTCTTGCAGAGCATTAGCTGCTCCATAAGCCTCCATAGCCCAAACTTCCATCTCCCCAAGACGCTGACCTCCAAACTGGGCCTTTCCTCCGAGAGGTTGCTGGGTTACAAGTGAATAAGGACCAATTGATCGAGCATGTATCTTATCATCAACAAGATGATGAAGCTTCAACATATACATTGTACCAACTGTAATTTTTCCTTTGAAAGGATCTCCTGTGCGCCCGTCATATAACGTAGTCTGTGCGGATGTACTAAGCCCTGCTTCAGACAGAAGAGTTTTGATTTCATCCTCACTGGCTCCATCAAAAACCGGAGTTGCCATGTGAACTCCTTCTCTATAATTATCTGCAAAATCATAAAGCTCTTTATCACCCATTTTATCGATCATGTCCTGATTTGATGAATCATTGAATATCCGCTTCATCTTGTCTCGCAGATCTTTAAACTTTTGCTCTTCAAGCAAAGTGTTAATCTGATCGCCAAGGCCTTTTGCAGCACAACCCAAATGAACTTCCAGAATTTGCCCTACGTTCATCCTCGAAGGCACACCCAAAGGATTAAGAACCATATCAACCGTCGTACCATCTTCAAAATAAGGCAGATCTTCCTGCGGAAGAATCCTGGAGACAACGCCCTTATTACCATGACGACCTGCCATTTTATCACCAACTGAAAGCTTACGCTTCATGGCCACATAAACCTTAACCATCTTAATTACACCCGGAAGAAGATCATCACCCTTTTCGTATCTGCTCATTTGCCGCTCAAACGCTGTTCTGCAACGCTCACGTTGTTCCCTGTATTGTGCAAGGACATCATGTACCTTTTCAGTCAGCGCGGAATCACTCAGAACAATTCCTTCAAGGTGAGCCACGGGAATCCCGGCAAGGATATTTGAATCAATTTTGCTGTCCTTTACGATCAATACTTTCTTGCCTTTTTTCAAGAGTGATTTGCATTTCTTGCCGACAAGCAACTTCTCTAATTGTTCACGAACAATATCTTCAATTACAAAAAGCTCATCATCCCTATTCTTTTTAAGAGCAGCCATCTCCTCATTTTCAATCAAACGCGCACGATCATCCTTATCAACGCCCCGCCTGGAAAATACTTTTGCATCTATTACTATACCTTCGACACCTGGTGGTACTCTCAAGGAGGTATCTTTTACATCTGCCGCTTTTTCTCCAAAAATGGCTCGCAGAAGCTTTTCTTCAGGAGAAAACTGAGTCTCACCCTTTGGGGTGATTTTCCCTACCAGTATCTCCCCGGGGCCAACTTCAGCGCCAAGCCTGATGATTCCACTTTCATCCAGGTTTTTTAAAGCTTCTTCTCCGACGTTAGGTATATCCCGTGTAATATCTTCTTTCCCAAGCTTAGTATCTCTGGCTACTACATCAAATTCTTCAATGTGAATGGACGTATATATACCGTCCTTGACAAGCCTTTCGCTTACAAGGATTGAATCCTCAAAATTATAACCACCCCAGGGCATAAAAGCCACAGTTACATTTTTCCCGACAGCAAGTTCTCCTTTATTTGTAGCAGGGCCGTCCGCAATTATATCGCCGGCCTTAACTTTCTGGCCTTTCATCACAATAGGACGGTGATTAAAGCATGTATTTTGATTTGAACGTATAAATTTTGAAAGATTGTAAATCGTGACATTCTTTTCAAGACCTTGGCCATTGCCTTCATCCATCATATCATCCGGATCATGCCGCAACACTATACGTAAAGCATCAACATCAACAACAAAACCATCCTTCTTTGCAACTATTGTAACGCCTGAATCTTTTGCAACTACTCCCTCAATACCCGTACCTACCAATGGAGCTTCATTTACTAACAGGGGAACCGCCTGGCGCTGCATGTTTGATCCCATCAACGCTCTATTAGCATCATCATTTTCTAAAAATGGTATAAGAGAAGCCGAAACACTCACTAACTGGTTAGGAGAAACATCCATAAGTTCGATATCCTCCTTTTGAACCATCATAAACTCACCCGCCACCCGTGATGTTACAAGGGGATTAACATACTTCCCTTTACTATCGACAGGCGCATTAGCCTGAGCAATAGGATGTTCCCTCTCTTCAAAAGCGCTAAGGAACCTAATCTCATCAGTAGCGGTTGCATTCTTTATAACGTTGTACGGTGTCTCAATAAATCCAAATTCATTAACTCGCGCATAGGTGCTGAGTGAAACAATAAGGCCGATGTTGGGCCCTTCCGGAGTTTCAATAGGACATATACGGCCGTAATGTGATGGATGAACATCCCTAACCTCAAAACCCGCTCTTTCGCGGGTAAGTCCACCCGGTCCAAGGGCGCTGAGTCGTCGTTTATGTGTTGTTTCTGAAAGAGGATTAGCTTGATCCATAAACTGGCTTAACTGGCTGGTACCAAAAAATTCTTTAACAACAGCGGAAACCGGTTTTGGATTGACCAGGTCATGAGGCATAAGAGCATCAACCTCCTGCAGGCTCATCCGCTCCTTAATGGAGCGCTCCATGCGAACAAGTCCAATTCGATACTGATTCTCGAGGAGCTCACCCACAGCTCGCACCCTTCTATTCCCGAGATGATCGATGTCATCAACAACTCCTTGTGTATCTTTAAGTTTTACAAGGGTTTTTGCTGTTAGAAGTATATCCTCTTTTCTGAGAACATTTAAATCAATCGGAGCGTCAATCCCAAGTCGCAAGTTAATTTTCAAACGCCCCACTTTAGAAAGGTCATAATATGTTGACCTGAAAAACAGGTTGTCAACAAAATCCTGAGCGACCTCAGGTGTAGCAGGATTCCCAGGCCTGAGTCTTTTGTAAATTTCAATGAGTGCTTCTTCTTTTGTTTCAACTTTGTCCAGTAAAAGTGTCTTGCTAATAGAATCGCTGCTGGATATACCATCAATAAAAAGTACATCAAATTCAGTTATGCCAACGTCGCTTAACTTTGAAAGTGCCTCATCATCAACTACTTCGTTGGACTTTACGATAGGCTTTTCGCTCTTTGGATCGTTTATTGTGTATGCAAATACTTTACCTAAAATATCTTCAACATTTAAAGGTATCAATTCCATGTCGGCGGATTTCAGCCTGCGGATTGAGGTTTTAGTAAACATACGCCCTTTTTTGACAATAACTTCATCTTGTTTGGGAGCTTTAATATCCCTGCTTGCACGCTGTCCAACAAGGAAATTCTCATTGAATCTCTTGTAAAAATGTTTCCCGCTGACAACTATTTTTTCAGTTTCATAGAAATAGTTCAGCAGGTCTTCTGTTGTATATCCAAATGCCTTGAAAAGAATCGTAACAGGGAACTTTCGTCTTCTATCGATCCTGATATAAACGATATCTTTAGGATCTATCTCCAAATCTATCCATGAGCCTCGCACCGGAATGATTCTGGAAGTGTATATAATCTTGCCGCTTGAATGCGTCTTTCCCTTGTCGTGATCGAAAAATACCCCGGATGAGCGGTGGAGCTGACTAACAACAACCCGTTCCGTCCCATTTATTATAAAGGTGCCTTTTTCGGTCATCATGGGAATAGTTCCAAAGTAAATTTCCTGTTCCTTTATATCCCGAATATTGGAAACTCCCGTATCTCTATCTAAATCGTACACTACGAGTCTGACCGTGATACGAACAGGTATCTCATATGTCATGCCTCTGTGTATACACTCCTTAACTCCGTGTTTAATCTCGCCGAATCTGTATGATACAAACTCAAGGGAAGCACTTCCGGTAAAATCTTTTATCGGAAAAACAGACCTGAATACTGCCTGAAGCCCGATATCCTTACGTTTTTCCGGTGAAATATCCATTTGTAAAAAACGATTAAAGGATTCTCTTTGCACCCCAATAAGATCTGGTATTTCAACAATTTTTCTTATCTTGCCGAAGTTTTTCCTTATACGCTTTGTTGCCAAAGGCTTTTCCGACATAGTATCTCCAATATTAAATTACTACCTAAATTGAGCGATTTTTTACTCGACCTGCACCAACCTCTTGCGCATCAAAATCTTGGCACATTTCTTCGCAAAAAATCACTCAGCTCAGGTATTAGGGGGTTATTTGCCCTTGGTCCGTTGTAATAATTTATTTGCCACAACGAACCGCTAATGCGCCGACGATCGAAGGCTATCCCTTTTTTATTACTTTAACTCGACCTGGGCTCCAGCTTCCTCAAGCTGGGCTTTTATCTTTTCAGCATCCTCTTTAGCTATTCCTTCTTTAACGGGCTTTGGAACATTATCCACTAAAGTTTTGGCATCCTTGAGACCGAGACCGGTAATTGCTCTGACCTCTTTGATAACCTGAATCTTCTTGTCACCAAAAGCTGTAAGGATAACATCAAATTCTGTTTTTTCCTCTGCTTGAGCACCACCGGCTTCACCAGCAGGAGCGGCCGCCATCATTGCAACAGGAGCAGCCGCAGAAACACCAAATTTTTCCTCCATTTCCTTAACCAGTTCAGACAGCTCAAGCACTGACATATTTGCTATAAACTCAATTACATCTTCTTTGGTAATATCCGCCATTTATCTTTCCTCCAGTTTTTCTTTCAAAATTATCTCTACGGGCACGGCGCGCCGTGCCCCTACTATTTTCTTTATGCGGCCTCTTTCTGTTCCTTTACTGCATTCAAAACATTCAATAGCTTTTTAGGCATATCGCTAAGAGCTATAACAAGAGAAGTTGGAACCCCATTTAATACTGAAAGAAGCTTGCCCAGCAGTACTTCTTGAGATGGAAGCTCCGACAGGGCCTTGATTGCACTTAGATCCAGCACCTTGCCATCCATTACACCGGCCTTTATTTCAAGTTTTGCATTATTCTTTGCAAACTGCATCAAAACTTTTGCAGGAGCAACCGGATCATCATAACTTATGGCAATTGCGATAGGGCCTTTAAAATTTTCAGCAATCAACGATACATCAGTATCTTCCGAAGCTCTGACAAGAAGCGAATTTTTGGCCACCTTATATTCAACATCAGCTTCCCTGAGCTTTCTGCGTAATTCATTAATAGTTGTTACATTAAGTCCTTTGTAATCAGTAACTATTAAAACCTTGGACTTCGAAAATATTTCACGAAGATTTTCTACAATTTTTTTCTTTTCATCTATTTGCACGAATTTATTACACCCCCTTCCTCAAGCTGTAAAAAACCGGAGGCAACAACTTTATCTCAAAACCATCTCGGTAGGCCAGCTATGCCGATTAAACACAAAAGTGTGCGCCTACGGTCTTTGACAGTAATTTTATTCAATTAGTCAGATTTTTTTATTACTAGGAAAACAAATTCAACCTAAGTTGAGCAATTTTTTGCGAAAAAATGTGCCAAAATAATCGACTAAAAAACCAAGGCTCGTATTCTCGAAAATAATTATGTTATTATTTCCTTTATACTTGCCGTATCTATCTTAATTCCTGGGCCCATAGTAGTCGATATGGCGATACTCTTAATATAGGTACCTTTGCTGGAAGCAGGCTTGAGGCGTAAAATTGTTTCTAAAAATGCAGTAAAATTCTGAACAATCTTATCTACGCCAAATGAAACCTTACCCATAGGAACATGAACTATACCTGCTTTTTCTACCCTGAAATCTATTTTGCCGGCCTTAAGCTCATTAACCGCTCTCGCGATATCAAAAGAAACTGTTCCTGTTTTTGCATTAGGCATAAGCCCTCTTGGACCAAGAATTTTCCCCATCTTTCCTACAGAGCCCATCATATCAGGTGTGGCAACGGCTTTATCAAAACCTAACCATCCGCCTTTGATCCTCTCTATCAGATCATCATTGCCCACAAAATCCGCACCCGCATCAAGCGCTTCTTGTTCCTTCTCTCCTTTAGCAAATACCAAAACCTTGACTTCCTTTCCAAGGCCGTTTGGTAAAACTACCGTCCCACGAATCATCTGATCCGCATGCCGTGGATCAACACCAAGGCGTACAGCTACATCAACGGTTTCATCAAATTTGGCATACGATGAATCTAAAGAGCTTTTCACAGCTTCGGTATAATGGAATCTTGACTCGGCATTAATTTGCTTTCTTGATTTTAAGTATTTTTTACCTCGCTTCGGCATATTTTATAACGAACTCCTTTTCTATTTAGTGCCTGAACGAAAACTGCTATTTTCCCCAATTTATGCGTCAGGCTCAAATTTTAATCCTCAAAATACTCAATGTATTCCTGCGGTTAAAATTTGCGCCCTCCTTGAACTTGGAAAAACTATCTAGTTTTCGTTCGGGCACTATTTAACCAATCACTATTCCCATGCTTCTGGCTGTTCCTTCAACTATCTTACAGGCAGCAATTAAATCATAAGCATTTAAATCAACCATTTTCTGCTTGGCTATTTCCTCAACCTGCTGTCTGGTGACCTTGCCTACTATTTCACGCTTTGGATCGCCGGCTCCCTTCGCTATCTTTGCAGCTTTCTTTAATAGTACGGCTGCGGGCGGCGTCTTGGTAATAAAAGTAAATGTTCTATCCTGATAGACAGTTATAACAACAGGTATTATCATCCCCTCATCATTAGCTGTCCTGGCATTAAACGCCTTGCAAAAATCCATTATATTAACTCCCTGTTGCCCCAATGCAGGTCCGATTGGAGGAGAAGGATTAGCTTTACCAGCGACAACCTGTAATTTTATCTGCGCAATAACTTTTTTTGCCATTTGTACTTTCTACTCCTAATTATTAATGTTATAGCTTTGCAACTTGAACAAATTCCAACTCTACCGGCGTTGAACGGCCGAATATAGTCACCAGGACTCTTATCTTACCTTTTTCGTGATTAACCTCGTCCACTATTCCGTTAAAATTCGTAAAAGGTCCATCTATTACACGGATCTCATCCCCTGCCTCGAAAAAGAATTTCGGCTTTGGTTTCAGCCGACCAGCTTCCATTCTGCTTAAAATTTTTTCAGCCTCTTCATCGGAAAGAGGAGTCGGATTTTCTCTTCCCCCTAAAAATCCTGTAACCTTGGCTGTATCATTAACGATATGCCAGGTTTCCTCATTAAGTTCTATCTTAACCAAAATGTACCCAGGATAAAATTTACGGGATGATTCCTTTCTCTTCCCCTTCACAAGTTCAACTATCTGCTCAGTTGGGACCAGCACCTCGCCGAATTTATCAGAATGAGGGGAGGAAGCTATTCGTTCTTCCAAAGCCATTTTGACTTTGGTTTCAAAACCCGAATAAACATGCACTATATACCATTTAAGAGCCACTTTTTTCTCCTCATTCTATTTAAGGACCACACCTATCAAACTTGATAAACCAATATCGACTATCCCTAAAAAAAATGATATTATCATAACAAGAATTATAACTACCAGCGTGGAACCTATAGTTTGCTTGCGTGTGGGCCATGTTACCTTGTTAAGCTCAACCTTAACCTCCCTTAAAAACTGTAAAGACTTTTGTAAAGGCCCCGCAACAAAAAGCCTGTCAAAGAAATTTCCTTCAAGTTTTTTTGACTCAGACCTGGCAGTACTCGAAGATTTCTTCAGGGATAAAGTTTTTGCTTTTTTTATGCCCCTGACAGAATCCAATATTAAACCTGTCTTTGAGGAAGCAGCATCAATTTCTGCCTTAGATGATGATACTCTATCGACACTTTGCTTTTTCTTTTTTTTGCCGGCAGAAGCTTTTTTTCTTTGTAACCTTCCCATGATATACCCAAAAAGAGCAAAAATCTCAAAGTCAAATCAATTAAGGACATCTTTCATCCCCTAAGCTTCGAGATCTAATTATTTTTTAAATTTAACCTAAATTGAGCTATCTTTTTCTCGATCTGCACCAATCTCTTGCGCATCAAGGACTTGCGAAAAGTCTCGACATATCCATTGCTATGCCTACGATTTTCGCAAACCTTGCTGCATCAAGATCTCGGCACATTTCTTCGCAAAAAATAGCTCAACTTAGGTTTAAATATCTGGCAGGCCAGGAGGGATTCGAACCCCCAACACCCGGATTTGGAGTCCGACGCTCTACCGTTAGAGCTACTGGCCTGCATAATCCTGGATTTAACTTGTCAATAATATTATCGATCACAAATTCGGATAAAGGTTTTATTTTGTCTCCTTATGCGGAGTATGTTTTCTGCAAAACCTGCAATATTTATTGAATTCAAGCTTATCCGGTGTTGTCCGTTTATTTTTTGTTGTAGTGTAATTTCTTCTCTTGCATTCACTACACGCAAGGGTAACAATTATTCTCACCAGCCTACTCCTTTATTCAATTATTTCGCTTACCACTCCAGCACCCACAGTACGGCCGCCTTCCCTTATCGCAAACCTGAGCTCCTTCTCCATTGCTATCGGAGTTATCAGATCCGCCGAAATCGTTACATTGTCACCAGGCATCACCATCT
>JAUWFS010000136.1:0-9030 GCA_030606805.1 Deltaproteobacteria bacterium | reverse complement strand
GCCTGAGTTTTTGAAGAGAAATCCCGAGGTTTAAGTGGGCGGATGCATAATCTGACCGTATCTCAATGGCCTTTCTGTATGACTTTGAAGCGTTTTCAATCATATTAAACTCGTCCTGTGCCACGCCAAGGTTGTTCCATGACTCTGCCATGTCAGGAGCGAACGCCACTGCTCTTCGAAAACAGGATATGGCTTCATCCTGGTCCCCGATTTCCCTGTATGCGACACCCAAATTATTCCATGCTTCACCAATACCAGGCTGTTTTTCCAACATGGCCCTGTAAATACTTATGGCACCCTTGTGATCGTTCTCACGCTGCTTCAGCCTGGCCAGGTTATAACATGCCGGAAAATAGGGAGGTCTAAGGTCGGCTGCTTTTTCAAAAACTTTTTTGGCCTTATCCGGCCGGGACTGGTCCAAGAATACCGTTCCAAGCGCATTAAGCGCCTGTCCCCAATCAGGCTTTCTTTTCAATACTTCCAGATAGCCTTTTTCCGCTTCAGCAAGCCTGCCTTCCTTGTGAGCAAAAGAAGCTTTCTTGAGAACGTATTCGGAATCGTTTTTCGTGCGCTTCGACGGTGGGGACTCTAAGCCCTGTGAATTCACACCCAAAAAAAACCTCCCCAAATCGATATTTTTTCCCACATTTTAAAACATTAGCTTGGTCCGACCCCAACTAGCAAGGCAATACTATTGATAATTTTTTCATCTCTGTTTTTCTCTAAGAAGTCTAACCAGTTACTTTTGAGTTTTCAAATTTCTGATGAATAAATTCAAAATAAAAGGTTAAAAATTCTTGACCAAAGATAAAAGTGAATTTAATATACAAAATATCATTTGACAACGAGTTTTCTATTATCTTAGGATAAACTTTGAAGCATCATATTGAAATTATTTAATTTATCCGATTAATTTTATCAAGAAAGGAAATATTATGAGTTTGAGCTATAAAAGGATATTGAACATTACTCTTTGTATATTAGGATTGTTTGTTTTTATTCTTGGATGCGAAGATAAAAATAAGACAACAGCTTTGGACGAAGAGATTTCCGTTGCTGGAAATGTTACAATTTTGGATATTAAAGAAAATTACGAGACATTGAATGTTCAGAGCCCTGTTTTGGGAACCACAATCATTGAGTCAAAAGATGTTACAAACTATACTTATTTGTTGCTCGAAGATAAAACAGGGAAGGTATGGGCTGCCATTCCAAAAACACCGGTCAAGACCGGAGATGAAATAGCAATTACCAACATTGCGGTTATGAAAAATTTTTACAGTAAAACTCTTGAAAAGACTTTTGATCTCATATTGTTTGCCGTTCCTTCAGAAGTATGTCCTTTTAATGAGTCGGGAGGTGAAATTGTTTCTGAAATGCCTTCAAGTATGATGCCCGGCAAAATGCCTTCTGCTAAGATGCCATCAGCCTCCATACCTCATGGAGATATGCCCGCTATTATGGGGGATAGCGCAAAGAAACCCAAGGCGGTACCTAAGGATATAAAAGTCAGCAAGGCTGTTGGAGAGGATGCTTATACAATAGAAGAAATTTATTCCAAAAAGGAAGAACTGTCTCAGAAAACAATTACAGTTCGTGCAATAGTTGTGAAATTTATGCCTCAGATTATGGAAAAAAACTGGATTCATATTCAGGATGGAACCGGTAGCGCTGAAAAAGGAAATAATGATATTGCGGTGAGCACCCTTGAAACCGCAAAAATAGGTGATGAGGTTATAATTAAGGGAACATTAGGAATAGACAAAGATTTTGGAATGAGCTGCGCTTTTGGTATGCTTATTGAGGAGGCTTCAATCACTCCCTCTCATCAATAGGTATGTATTTTTTTTCAGATGGTCCAATGAATATTTGTCGGGGCCTTTGGAGTTTCCAGTTAGGTCCATCCATACTTTCTTTCCATTGGGCTATCCAGCCCGGCAGCCTGCCGATTGCGAACATAACTGTAAACATGTTTGTTGGGATTCCAATGGCGCGCAAAATTATACCGCTGTAAAAGTCTACGTTTGGATAAAGATTACGTTCTATAAAATAGTCATCATTTAAAGCAACTTCTTCAAGCTCTTTTGCAATATCAAGTAAGGGATCGTGAATATTGAGCTTTGCAAGAACCTTGTCACACATTTCTTTCATTATTTTAGCCCGTGGATCATATGTCTTATAAACTCTGTGCCCAAAACCCATCAGCCTGTATGGATCATTTTTGTCTTTTGCTTTTTCAATTTTTGTTTTTACACTATCGCCGCTTTCGACAATTTCTGAAAGCATTTCGATAACTGCCTGATTAGCGCCGCCATGCAGCGGTCCCCATAACGCTGCGATTCCGGCAGAAATTGCAGCATAAAGATTTACTCTTCCGCTGCCAACCATCCTTACAGCAGAAGTAGAGCAGTTCTGTTCATGATCAGCGTGCAGAATCCAGAAAACATTTAAAGCCCGAACTACATCTTTGTCTATATGATAGGGTTTGACAACATTATCAAACATCATGTTAAGAAAATTCGCACAATAAGAAAGATCCGGTCTGGGATAAATAACCTTATGCCCTCTAGATATTTTATAAGACATGGCAGCTAATGTTCTTACCTTGGATAGGAGCCTTGTGACCGTTAAGTTAATCTCTTCTTCTAAAGTCTGGAGTTCCGGATAAAAGCCTCTTAATGCATTAACCATTGATGATAATATGCCCATTGGATGAGAACCCCTTGGAAAATTCTGAAAAAATATCTGCATGTCCTCATGCACAAGCGACTGGTCATTCAGCAATACTGAAAAACGGTTGAGTTCCTTTCTGGTCGGCAGAGCACCATTTATCAAAAGATATCCTGTTTCTTTAAAATTTGAGTGTTTGGCAAGTTGTTCAATAGGGATGCCGCGATATTTCAGAATTCCCTTTTCACCATCCATATATGTAATGGAACTGCAACAGCTACCTGTGTTTGCAAAGCTGGGATCCATTGTAATCAAACCAGTGCTCTGGCGAAGATTTGAAATATCGAAAGCCTTTTCACCTTCTGTGCCGGCGATAACAGGAAATTTACATGTTTTTCCTTGATATATAAGCTCTACATATTCTTTGGTCATATTATTATGTCCTATATCCTTTATAAATTTGTTTTTTAAAATTTAAACATCAAATTAAATTTACGGCATCCTTCATAACAGCCTAAAAGTAGTTTACACTTTTAAGGGTAAGATACCTCAAAAAATATGATTTGTGCGCATAGCTGTTAGCCGTTAGCTTTTAGCTTAACAGTCCGTTTTTATACAAAAGTTTTGCCTAATAGCTAACGGCTAACAGCTAATGGCTGGCATCCGTCAATGTTGAAAAAGTGTAAACTACAAAATGAAGGATGCCAAATATACTATAAATAAATATTGCAGTCAACTAACCTGAAAGACTATAATAGGGCAAACGCATTCGGAAAGATAAAATTGTTGTCATTCCCTAATAAAGGAGAAGCATTATGTCATTTAAAGAAAATCTTTTAAAAAAGATTAAAATCGACAAGATGTCAAAAGTTGTTATTAATTCTATAGGCACTCCTGACAGTGATAAAAAGATTGACAAAGAAACAATGCGTGAGCTTCTTGAAATGAGTCCTTATAAATTCAGGCAGGAGAGGGATCTTGATCTCTATATAAAGGAAGCTGATAATGGTATTGAGAAAATCCTGGTTCTGGATAACGATCTTGCAATTTATAAGACCACTCCTGAAGATGTAGGTATGCGCAAAAGTCCCACTGTAAAGGAAATGCTCAGCATCCGCAATGTTATCAAGATATTAAATGATAAAGATGTTGTTATCAGTAAAAAAGAAAAATCCCTTAAAACAATTCAAAATGAATTAATAGAAATGATAGATCTTTCTTTTAATAAATCTGATATTGAGGAAATTGAAAGAGATGGTTTAGATGCTTTAGAAAAATGGGATACAGATGGTGTGCTCGAATGCCTTTCCATATTTGCCGAACTACTTGGTTACCGGTCTCCGCCCAAGGCCATGAAAATTATCAATCACATCGTTATTGGCTCTTTAACAAAAAAGGAGAGCGGGGAAGTTATGTTTGGCCCGGTTGTTATTTACAGCACAACCAATAACTACCTTAAACTGATTGATGAACAGGTTGGAAGCCTTGATAAAGCAAAGATAGAACTTATGCAAAATATAGCAGTTGGAAAGGAGGCCGCTCCGTTTGAAGGGCCTTTAGTTTTTCAATACCTGAAGGAAGAGGTTTTTAAACGGAATTTTTGAGTTCAAGAGCAATAAAAAACGGGAAAGCCCCGCTGGCAATCCCGCTAAAATTATAGCATATTCCCTTCCACCCATTTTCAAATTTCTTCTGCGCAAAAGTTATGATATTAGTTAGAGATACCTAAAAACTTCGTGTGTTTAACTTGTCGAGATGCATAGCAGATATCTGTAACCTTGAACGGAAAGTTGAGTTGCTACCGGGGCGGCCTCCTCATTCGCAATCAGCTATTTAACCGGCCCGCCGCGGTTGTCCACTCGAACGCTGTTATTTAACTGCATTCTCACATTTCAGTGACGAATATCTATCTGCTGATTTTCTGACTCTTTCTTGAAGCATTAATCTTATCAATCTGTAATCTGTTTAGATATGTTTTTGAAACCTAAAAATTCAGGGCTATTAAATTGTTGTCGTGAATAGCAGATATCTGTAACGAAGAATTAACCGGCTGCCGACAGCCCACGGCAATAATGACGTTAAGGTTGTAATATTCCAGATCCCGCTTGACTCTACGACTGTCCTCATGGCGAACTATTTCCAAAATGGTAGATATTGATCAAATAATGGTTTGGAAAATTTCGTCTTCAAAGGGGGCAAATTCGGCTGGCCAAATTGTGCTAAACTTACATAGCAGTTTAAATTGTAATGGTGACTTTAGATTAACTTTAACAACAGAAACCTCTACTTTATCCGCGCCATTACTATCAATTATCCGCCCAAAATCTTTAACAAAAAACTTTGGACAGTAACCTACAATTTCAGGAGGATCATCGGTTCTTAACGCTAACGCTAAAACATCAGACTTATTTTGAATGTCTCTCATTAAATAGAGTTTATTGCCTTGATTAAGGTGATTAACTCTTTCGATATAAATAGGGGGTAAGTGTCTAATCCCATGACTGAAAAACGTGACTTCGTACTTTCCATTTCTTTTTTTAGGAATTGGAAACAATTGAAGAGAATCAGTTGCTCTAATTCCTCTTGTCCGAGCAAGTTCTTCAAGTGGTGTAATCTTATCTTTTTCCAAACCAAGCCAATTTAAATAGTCATCGTATTCCGGTCTCGATTTTTGAAGCAATCTATTTTTAAAAATCGGAAACAATTCTTCTGATTCGTGTGAATTGTCTAAGGGAGTCATCCGACCAAATGGCACAAAATCTTTTGCTCGTTTTGCGCCAATAGTATATTTAAAAATATATTTATTGTTGTTATATAGCAATCTTCCAACAGGCAACCATTCACGATTATGTGGATTTTGCCAAGCCAGAATAAGTTCGTCAATCATTTTATCAATCCTGTTTTTACCTCAAATAAGCGTTTTTTGTTTGCTTCCAAAATTGTTAATGCAAAATCAATTGCAGGCCCACTAATTAATTTATTTGGTATTTTGGTAAAAATATTTTTTATTTCACCTTGGGATATACTTTCTAACTTATTTAACCAAAACTCTGCTGCCTTTCTATTTTGTTTAGCCGCAACAAGAAATACTTCTATTGTTTTCAATTGCTTTAGGCCCTTATTATAAAAGGCAGATTTTGTTTTTCCAACAAAAGTTTCTACACTGTACCGTTTATCATTGGTAGTTAGTCTTTCGTTTCTTTCTTTATCAGATACTCTACATCCCAACCCTGATGCATGATCATATGTCGGTGCAAGATGTATTGTTTGGTTTATGATGTCGAGTACAAAACCCCAGTTTTCATGATGGCGGTCCGGGTTAGAAATCCAACAATCAAACATTAAATAGCCTACAAACAAATCTATTGGATTCTGAATTGTTTTATTTTTTTCATAGCCAAGTGGCAACTCAGGTACCCCTTTAATGATCGCTAATGTTGTGGAAATGTTATAGTCTCTAACTTTGTAAAACTTATTTTTTGGATAATCTTTTATGACTTTTTCCAATACTTCATTTCCATGAACAAGTCTGCCGTTTTGAGGAACAAAAAGTTTTGATATTACACCTTCTTTTTCTTTCCATATCGCAAATTCATACTCAGCACAGGATAAACCCAAGAGCTTTGCCAATTCACTTGTAGCCTTTTCTGACCAATTTTCCCCAGTTCCAGGTCTACCAATTTGGCTACCAACTTAAAGCGGGACACTTTTCGCCATTTTGGCTCTAAGGCAATTCCACAATCAAGCAAAATTTAAGGAGTTGCTAACAGATTGAATTTACAGGCTGTCCCGGCTTAAGTTGGTAGCCACCAATTTTAAATAATTTTGTAGTACTATCTTTCTCATCATAAAACCAAAATTTTTCTTTTGTTCCAAGCTGTTCAATGGTCTCATATCCATCGGCTGGAATTTTAACTACAGGATATTTCATTATTTTTCTCATCAAAACCAATTACAATTTTTTAAGGTGATCATATATAAATTAAATGAAGAAACAAAGCATGATTAAAATAAATTTTGATTACTAAATATCTCGTATAAGCATAACCGACTGGTAATGGGCTTTTATGATATCTTGCCAACAGCGCTACTCAAGAATCCACCGATTGCAGTGCAGATAGTCTTTGTATATTACAAATATTATATCATTTCAATTTATTACGTGAATAGCAGATATCTTTAATGTCCAAAACAGCCGCGTTTTTTGCCGACCGTGGTAATGGTTTATTCACAATATCAACATGTCCCTATGGCCCGACCATCAGGGTAGAGATTTTTTTAATCAATAGTTCCAATCGGCATGATTTACTGGTAGTTTGCTTAACTCTCTTTTCAATTGCTTCCAGTTTGGCAAGTATTTGCCCATGTAATAGAGGAATCTTTCATTGTGAAGCCTTTCCATTAAGTGGACCATTTCATGCACGATGATGTATTCTAAACAATAATCCGGCTTCTTTGCCAGTTCAAGGTTCATCCAAATTCTTTTCTTTTTAATATTGCATGAACCCCATTTGGTTTTCATTTGCCTTACTCGCCACTCGTTCACTTTAATATTCAAAACTCTTTCCCACTTCAAAATCATTGCAGGAATTTGTTTTTTCAGTTCAACACGATACCATTCAGTCAATATTTTATGTCGTTTTTCAGCCTGTGTTTCAGGTCTTACATAAAGGTCAATATAAGTTTTGTTTTTCAAAACAACCTTGGGTGGTGCATCCGCTTCAATGATATTCAGCAAATACCTTTTGCCTTGAAAATAATGGCTCTCTCTATTCTTGTATTCTCTTGGTGTAATTCTTTCCTGCCCTTCAAATTTTCGTTGGTGTCGTTTTATCCAGCCTAATTTTGAAATGGCAAAAAGACGAACAGCATCTCCATTTACTGTTAATGGTACAGCGATGCGAACCCTGCCTGTTGGCGGGTAAACAGCCAGATGTATGTTCTTAATGTTTTTGCGAACCACATCAATTTTGATATTGCTGATTGTGATTTGTTCCATTAGTAATCTCTCTGATTTCTTACCAGATTCAGGATATATTCAGCATCCGGTTCTTTTACTTTAAATTCGTCCAGAACCTCTGTTATGGTATATTTAACAGCCTTTGATTTCTGTATATTATCTCTCCATCCGTCTTTCTTTGTTGTCATAATTTTATGGTCTAATTCATTTGCGATTGATTCATTTTTGCCAAGGTTATCAAACAAAGCCCTTTTAGCGTTTGTATTTAATGAAAAAGGATATTCAGAAGTCGTGTCCGGTCTTTTCACTTTTACTGAAAGGGCAATGATTTCCTGCAAATACTTTTCATATTCCAAAGTGGCTTCTTTTCGCAGCTTAATGAGTTCATCTAAAAGCACACTCATTTTTTCATAATACATCGGGTTGGTCGGGCTTTCTTCAATAATTAATTTACGCAGATTATTTTCTATGGCTTCTGCCATTGCATCTTTATTATCCCGGATATTTTTTGGCAAATCCTTGATGGCGTCTTTTCCTTTTTCAACCAGCAATTCCACCAGGCTCATATCGTCAAAATTTGCAAGCATACGGCTTTCTTCTGCACCAATGTAGCTGTCAATCAAATGGCGCATGGCAGGCTCATACTGCTTCAGGTCTATATAATCACCACTGGCAAGCTGTATTTCTTTCCGCAGGTTTTCAAAGTGTTTGATGTCGTTTTTGATTTGCTCTGTTTCTTTGTCCGTATAACCCGCCTCTTTCATTTCACCGGCTATGTTGGCATAAGCCCGAATGAGTGCAATGGTGAGTTTGTATAAGGAAACCCGTCTTGGTTCGGTGTCTTTAAGTTCATCAGGGTTTTCGGTATTTTTGCCACAGAAGTATCGAATATGCGCTAATGTGTCTTTTGGTGGGTCAACGGCTTCACACAAAGCTTTGATGGCTTCCAATGCTTCGTCTAATCTTTCTTTGCCTTTTTGCAATCGGTTTTTCAACAGGCCTTCAATATCCGATTTTTCATATCCGCTTAATGCTTCCGAAGTGTAATCATTAAACGCTTGCTCCAAACTCTTGAATAAATCCATGTAGTCAATGATATATCCATATTCCTTATCATCACCATCCAGTCGATTCACACGGCAAACTGCCTGAAAAAGCCCGTGGTCTCTGAGTTTTTTATCCAGGTAAAGGTAAGTGGCCGATGGTGCGTCAAAGCCAGTGAGCAATTTGTTTACGACAATCAGCAATTTCATTTGAGCCGGTTCTTCTACAAATTTTTTCTTTACCTCTTTTTCAAACTGTTCAACTTTATTGATAGCTGTATCGGGGTTTTCATTAAAAAAGTCTGCCAGCATTTTCCGATAAATTTCAAAACGCTGCAATTTTTCGGTGTAGCCTTC
>JAUWFS010000109.1:0-10951 GCA_030606805.1 Deltaproteobacteria bacterium | reverse complement strand
TCAAGCCATAACGTTTAATTTTTCTAACTGATATTAATACTCTTTTTTCTTTAGGCTCACTTATGCGCGAGTTTCAGACGTTCTTAAATTTAATTGCCCGCTGCCTCTGGTTAATCTCATATTTGAGTTTTCAAATTTCTGTTTATTAAATTAGTTAAATCTTAATCTAACATATTTTTACATTGACTTGCTTATAATCCTGTGTTAGAGGTATTAATCCAACATGGTCTGATTTAAGCCTGTCTAACAGTCAATGATAAGGCTTCCAAGTCATGAAAAAAGAATCAAGAAAGTCATGGAGAGAGCTTGCATTTTATAGTAGTATTGGTTTGTCTGTAGCTCTCTCAATTTTTATTGGACTTGCTATAGGTCTCTATATTGACAAGAGATATAACACATCGCCCTGGTTTATGCTTATATTTCTTTGTTTGGGTATTGCGGCTGGTTATAGAAACATAGGACTTGCAATAAAAAAGAGCAGGAAATTTTGAGCGAAAGATTAAAGCTGTGATTATTGAACAACGTCTCATAAAATTTATCACAATAACAAACTGGATATTGTTGTGTATTGCCAGCATTGTCGGCTTTTTAATTACCACACCGAATTTCGCAAGGGGAATTATATTTGGAGGACTGATTGTTACAATAAACTTTCATATGCTTTCCCGAACCCTTAAAAAGGCTTTCAGCACCCCGCATTCAGCTTCTCACAATGTTATTTTAGGCAAATATTATGTCCGCTTTATTGTAAGCGGTTTTATTATATTTCTACTTATATCAAATCATTATGTTGATCCTATAGGGCTTTTTATTGGTCTTTCCGTTGTGGTTGCAAGCATAATGCTTGCAACTATATGTGAAATAAAAAAACTATTTTTGAAGGAGGCAATTTAAAGTGGAACATCCATATTTATTTTTTGTCAAAATTTTCGAGTTTATCGGGCTTGGTCACTTTGCTCACTCATATCCACACGTAATTTACTCGTGGGTTATTATGATTTTACTTATAACTCTAGGTGTAATTGCAACAAAGAGTATAAGTATGATTCCTTCAAAAGCACAAAACGTTTTTGAAGTTGTTCTCTCCGGTATGGAAGACTTTATGATCAGTGTCACAGGAGAAGAAGGCAGGTGGCTTTTCCCTATAGCTGCAACTATATTTATCTATATTTTTGTATGTAATCTAATAGGACTTGTGCCGGGCTTTTATCCACCAACCGCCAGTCTGAATACAACTCTTTCATGCGCGCTTCCCGTGGTTATTTTTACTCACGTTATCGGTATTAAATACCATGGGCCAAAATATATTAAACATTTTCTTGGCCCTGTATGGTGGATGATTCCCATCATTTTCCCGATTGAACTAATAGGTCATGTGGCACGTATTCTCTCACTCACGTTCAGGCTTTTCGGTAATATGATGGGCCATGAACTTGTCCTGGGTATTCTTTTTGGACTTGCCGGCCTTTTCTTTGCTCCCCTGCCGATCATGGCGCTTGGTATATTTGTCTCTTTAGTTCAGGCCTTTGTTTTCTTTTTGCTTTCAATAATGTATTTTACCGGCGCAATGGAACATGCGCATTAAAAAATAATAATACGCAATTTATTTGCTATTAAATAATGGGATAATGGAAGAAGCAAAATAAAAAAATCTTAAAAAGGAGGTAGAGTTTTATGGGTGAACAAGCATTACAATTCTTTATTGCGAGTGTTACTGCTGCTGGTTTCGGCATTGCTGTAGCAGCTTTTGGTTGCGGTATCGCACAGGGTATTGGTCTGAAATCTGCAGTTGAGGGTATTGCAAGAAATCCCGAAGCATCAGGTAAAGTAACAGTTACCCTGCTGATCGGTCTCGCTATGATTGAGTCACTGTGTATTTATGCTCTGGTTATCTCTCTGATTCTTATCTATGCCCATCCTCAGGCAGGTGCAATTGCAGCACTGTTTGGCGCTAGTTAGTAAACCTGAGGCGCATAGCCAAGGGTGCCGCCCGGTGCAATTGCAGCACTGTTTGGCGCTGGTGGTCATTAATAAAAAAACCAGACTTAGTTAAAAATTAGTTAAAAAACAAAACAGGGTATTGTCATAAAAATGGCAATACCCTGTTTTATTTTTCCCACGTTTGCAAGTCCTTAACCAATTTTACATGCGGTTTATCGAAAATCCTTTTTGCCTATTTGCCTAATGAAAATACTATTAACAAACGATGATGGAATTTATGCAGAAGGCCTATGGGCTCTGCATAGAAAATTTACAGAACAGCATTCTGTAACGATAGTTGCCCCTGACCGGGAACGGAGCGCTGCGGGTCACGCTATAACTCTGCACAAACCGTTACGGACAGCCAGAATTTCATTCAACAAAGGATGCGTCGGACATGCTGTAAATGGCACCCCTGCCGATTGTATCAAGCTTGGCATACTTGAAATACTTGACTCACGTCCTGATATTGTGATTTCAGGGATCAATCCCGGAGCAAATGTTGGGATTAATGTCAATTACTCCGGAACTGTCGCAGCCGCCAAAGAAGCAGCTCTTTACGGAGTACCTTCAATAGCTGTTTCAATAGGAAGTCATGAAATAGATAATTATAATGACGCTGCTTTATTTGTGGAGATTCTGACAAAAGATCTATTAGAAAAAGGACTGCCTTTGGGAACATTTTTAAACGTAAATATTCCTGACCTTCCTTTAAAAAAGATTGAAGGGGTGCGTATTTGCAAGCATGGCACTGGGCTATACTCAGAATATATAGATAAAAGAGTTGATCCCAGAAATCGTACATATTACTGGCAGGCATGCGACCTGCAAACCTCCATTGATAATTCAGATACAGATGATGCTTTCCTGTGCCGGAATTACATATCAATAACCCCGATTAAATGTGATATGACAGATTATGGCGTACTTGAAGAACTTAAAGGGTGGAAAATAAATAAAAAAGTCTCAAAGCAATATAGCGGCGGTATTTAATGAAAAAGCAATTCATCAATTCAATTAAGACGGGCGATATTATCGATGACATATTTGTGCTGTCTGAAAAAAATCTTGCGCAGAAAAAAGACGGAAATAATTTCTTAAATGTTTCTCTCTCAGACAAAACAGGTATTATAAAGGGTGTTGTGTGGGATAATGTCGACCGGATATCAGCAAAAATATCCGCCGGCGACTTTGCCGGCGTGAAGGGAAAAGTTACAGAATACAGGGGATCTCTTCAACTAGTTATTAAGAATATAGAAGCGTGCTCAGCAGACTCAATTGATCCTTCAGACTTTCTGCCGGAATCCAAATTTAACAGAGATGCCATGTTTGAGCGCCTGTTAAAATTAACTGAAACCATTGAAACCTTGTATTTAAAAAATCTTCTTGAGGCTTTCTGGAATGATGATGAATTTGTCTCCAAATTTAAGAGAGCGCCTGCGGCAAAAAAAATGCATCATGCATACATAGGCGGCCTTATTGAACATACACTCTCCATGGCGCGGCTTGCCGATAAAATAGCCGAGCACTATCAATATATTGGAATTGACCGGGATATTCTTATTACAGGCGCAATACTCCACGATATTGGGAAAATAAGGGAATTCGACTATAAAATTAAAATAGATTATTCAGACGAAGGAAGGCTGCTTAACCATATTGTCATAGGCGTACAGATGATCGAGGAAAAACTCAAAAATATTAAAAATTTTCCTGATGAACAGGCATTATTAATCAAACATATGATTGTAAGCCATCATGGAACAAGAGAGTTTGGTTCGCCTGAACCACCCAAAACGATTGAGGCTGTATTACTCAACTATATCGACGAGATAGATTCAAAGGTAAACGGCATACGGGAATTTATTGCCAGGGAAAATCCCGGTGAAAAATGGACTTCCTTTCACAGATTACTGGAACGCTTTTTTTACATAGGAAAAAATAAAGAAGCTTTATAACAGTTCAGCCACCAAGGCACAAAAACACAAAAGAGGGATATGGCTGATAAATTGGGGAATTGCGAATTTAGGAATTATAAATGCAAACATCCTTCAATTCGGAATTCCCAAATCTCTAAATTCCTAAATTATGAATTTTAGAGAATTATATTATAATCTTAGTGTCTTAGTGTCTTTGTGGCGAAACAATAACGAAGAATTAACTGATTAAAATGTTTATAACTCTTGAAGGCATAGAAGGTTCAGGCAAAACGACTCAGATAAAGAATATAGCTGAATTCTTGCAGAGTAAAGGACAGGACTGCGTTATAACCAGGGAGCCGGGAGGTACAAAGACCGGAGAAAAAATTCGGGCTATCCTTCTTGATCCCGAAAGCAGAGATATGGATCCTCTAACTGAGCTTCTTCTGTATATGGCAGACAGGTCTCAGCATATTAAAAAATTTATATATCCATCCTTATCTTCAGGCAAAACCGTTTTATGTGATCGTTATTATGATGCCACAGTTGTCTATCAAGGCTTTGCAAGGGGACTTGATATAGGACTTATAAACAGGTTGCATGAATTAGTCTTTGAAAATTTAAAACCTGACATAACAATCCTTCTTGACCTGCCGGCTGAAACAGGCTTAATGCGCGCATGGCAACAAATAGAAAACGGCTCAAGGACTGCCCTTGAAACCCGCTTTGAAAAAGAAACCCTCTCATTTCACCAAAAGGTAAGATCCGGCTACCTTGAGCTTGCTAAAAAAGAGCCTTTGAGATTCAGAATTGTTGATGCATCAAATGATGAAAATCAGGTTAAAAATGATATAATAAAGATTTTATCTGCAAAATGGATATAAAGCCAATGATTAATTCTATCTTAGCTGCCATAGGCAATACGCCGCTAGTAGAAATAAGAAAATTAAACCCGAATCCAAAGGTTAAGATACTCGCAAAACTGGAATATTTTAACCCGGGAGGTTCGATAAAAGACAGAACCGCTCTTTATATGATTGAGGAAGCGGAAAAATCCGGTTTACTTACACACAACAAGACGGTTATCGAGGCTACAAGTGGTAACACAGGAATCGGACTTGCTCTGGTATGCGCCGTAAAAGGGTATAAACTGCTGTTAACAATGTCTGAGTCTGTAAGCGTTGAAAGGCAAAAAATCCTGAAGGCTCGGGGCGCTAAAATTTTACTGACCCCTGGTCGTCTCGGTACAGATGGCGCCATTGAGGAGGTATATAATCTGGCGCTGGAAAACCCGGATACATACTATATGACAGATCAGTTCAATAATAAAGCCAACTGCCTGGCGCACTATCATGGAACAGCCAAAGAAATCTGGGAACAAACCAAAGGCAATGTATCAATGGTTGTTGCAACCTTGGGAACAACCGGTACTCTCATGGGCGTCTCAAAAAGGCTGAAAGAATACAACCCTGATATAAAGATAGTTGGCGTTGAACCCTACCTCGGGCATAAAATTCAGGGCTTAAAGAATATGAAGGAGGCATACCGCCCGGAAATTTTTAAAAAAACCCGTCTTGATAAAATAGTCAATATTGAAGACGAAGAAGCCTTTGAAATGACAAGGAAACTTGCAAAAAAAGAAGGCCTGTTCGTCGGCATGAGCAGTGGTGCAGCTATGGTTATCGCCGGAAAAGAAGCTGAAACTATGACCGAAGGTACAATAGTTGTAATATTCCCGGACGGTGGTGAGCGCTACCTCAGCACACCACTTTTTGCAGTACAAAACAAAGTCGGCCTTAAATTCTTCAATACAATGAGCCGGACTAAAGAACCATTTGATCCGATTCAGCCAGGAAAGGTTTCCATATATTCATGCGGCCCTACAGCTCACGCCAGAATGGACGTGGGAGAATGCCGGCGTTTTGTCTTTGCCGATCTTCTATGCCGTTATCTTGATTTCAGAGGCTATTCTGTTACCCACATCATGAATATAACTGATATGGATGATAAAACCATAAATGGTTCTGAAAAAGCGGGTCTTTCTCTCTCTAAATTTACAGAAAAATACATTGATTATTTTAAAAAAGATCTGGCCGACCTTAACATTAAACCTGCCGCGGAATATCCAAAGACAAGCGAACATATCGAAGATATGGTCTTGCTGGCTGAAAAACTCGTTAATAAAGGATTTGCATATGAAAAACTCCGTTCGCTTTATTTTGATATTTCCCGTTTTTCAGATTATGGAAAACTATCAGGTATTGACTTAAACAAGATAAAAATCGGAGCAACAGTAGAGCTGGATGAATATGAAAAGGACAATCCACGAGATTTTACTCTTTTCAAAAGATCCAGGCTCTCAGAACTCAAAAGGGGAATATATGTCAAGACAGACTGGGGCAATGTTCGCCCGTCATGGCATATACAGTGTGCCGCCATGTCCATGAAATATCTTGGCGAATTCTTTGATATCCATACAAGCAGCAGAGCGCTCGTATTTCCCCATCACGAAAATGAAATAGCTATAGCTCAATCTTTAACCGGCAAGCCACTGGCCAAATACTGGATTCATTGTGATCAGGTTCTGATTAACGACAAGAACATGAATGACAAAGAAAATAGACTTACTCTTGAAAAACTCTATGATCTCGGCTTTTCCGGAAGAGAAATAAGGTACTGGCTTTTTTCAAGCCATTACAGAAAACCCATTAATTTCTCAGTCGAACGGCTCGAATATGCCAAACATTCCTTAAAAAGACTTGATATCTGTATTAATTCTTTGATGAATTTAAAAGACGAGCTTTCTTATCCCGAACTTGACCAGCTTATTTATGATATTAAACATGGCGTTGTTGCCGCCATGGACGATGATCTGAATATTTCAGCAGCACTGGCTTCGATTTTTAATATCATAAAACAAATAAACATATTGATCCTGAAAAAAATGCTCGGCAAAGATGATGCCTCCAAGATTATAGATGCATTTCGAAATATTGATTCAGTGCTGGGAATATTTAACTTTGGAGATGAAATTTCAAATCCTGAAATCCTGCGCCTCATTGAGGAAAGGAATAAGGCCAGAGCAGAAAAAAACTGGGATCTTGCTGATAACATACGTAAACAGCTAATATCACTTGGAGTTACAGTTAAAGACCAGAAGATGAATATAAGTGCCTAAAGTGAGCTAAAGTATATTAAAGTGCCTAAAGTTAAGGAATGCGCCTTCGGCACTGCCAATTTTGATTTTTCACAATACAACTTTGCTCACTTTGTTTCTATCTGAACTTATAACCAAGCCCTGAAAATCTATAGCCACGCCGAAGGCGTACCACAACTTTAGGCATTTTAGGCACTTAACAACGTGTCGGGGTACTTTTGAGAACTTAATATAAACACAGCCTCTCTGGAGGTGGTAATTTGAATAGAGGAAATCATGAAACCCATATATTTTCCATTTACGTATATTTCCGAACCGGTTTTGGAGGCGCTTTCCGCCTTTTTCAAACAGATTGTCGTTTACCAGCCTTCAAATCTAAAAATACCTGAAAGTATGCAAAAACCGGCTGATAGCGATTTGCTTGAAATTCGCATTCCAGTTAAGGGAGATGAGAATAAAATTGATAACATTCTAAAAGACTACAAAAACTGGGCAAACATTCATCAGGAAAGTGAACTGGCTTTTTTTAAGACAAAGCCGGATATAATTCCCTTTTTTGGCGAATCCTACACATCACAAATCAAAGCAGATATAAAAAAAAAGCAGAAACAACAGAACGAAAAAAAGCAGGACTCTCTTTTAAATGCAAGAATTTTTCTTCATATGGCCCAGGAATTCGACTCGCAAAGCTGGGAAATAAACAAAGAGCTTCTATTATCGGAAGAAAAAACATTGAATCTCATTGATAATCTCAAAGGAGAAGATGAATTATCATTTAAAAAAAATGATAAAGAAAAAACAGTAGAAATAGATTATCAAAGCGAGTATATGACACTTGATCGAATTATTGCATGGACACATTTGCTGCAATACGATCAAGATATGTCAAACCTGTTTATAACAAACAGCCGCTCAGTTGTTGAGCATCTGGTAGAAAAAACCCCTGAGGCAAAAATTGTACTTAGTATTGATTCAATACCTCTGACCAACAGCAGGGATAAAAAGACAGAAAAATGGCAGAAAAGTTTAATCAAGCAGCTTGAATTACTTCAGGAAAATCCCCTGCCTGCATCAGAAGACATCAAAATTAAATCGCCTTTTGATAAAGACGACGGCAAAAAAGTTTCATTAACACTATATCTTGTCCCGGGCGAATCTCCTTATAATTTTTTTACCCGCAGTGCCTGGCATAAAACGCCTGTTAAAGAAATAAATAAGAAAAGCGGATTTAACAATACACTGATAGGATTTGTTGAATTTTAATCCACAGATTACGCAGATTACACAGATTTTCATGAGTTAGCTGCTTATAATTATTACCCCAGAAAAAATTATCAAAATTTATCAGAATACTTGACTATCATTATTAATTGGTATAATGACATTTTTGATATGTAAAAAATCAAGTTTGATTTTATAATCGTTAATTAATTTTTTAAGAAAGGAGACTTTTTCAAATGGCTTTTAAACCTACTGTCGACTTGGACAAATGTGAAGGTTGTGAAGAATGTGTGGAAAATTGCCCTTCTGATGTTCTGGAAATGAAGGATGGCAAAGCATTCGTAGCTAATGAGGATGAATGTCTTGGCTGTGAAACATGCATCGAAGTTTGCGAACAAGGCGCTATTACCGTTGAAGAGATTTAATTAATTCGCACTTTTTTTATTTTTCTATTAGCTATTAAGGTGGGCCACAAGCCCACCTTTTTAATTTTCTGAAAAAATAATCAAAACGATTTCTTTACGGAAGCATAAAACTCCGCCATAAGCATCCACCAAAAACATACGATGGCCTATTCCCTTTCTTTTTGCTGCAATATGTAATTGATTTATATCTTTGTTCCCTTAGATAATGCCTGATAATAATTCTATAATAAAATATCCTGACATGGCTCTTGTAAAACAAAAGCTTCATAAATCAGGAGGTAAGGATTTATCTGCTAAAATATTATCTGCTCTATCGTCATTACCCATTTCCAATAGTATAAAGCCTGAAGAAACCGTAGCTGTGGCAGTTGGGAGTAGAAACATCAGTAAAATTGACGGAATCCTTTACTATTGTTTGAGCTTTCTAAAAACAAAGGGACTCAAGCCTTTCATAATACCAGCCATGGGAAGTCACGGGGGTGCCACAAGTGACGGTCAGAGGGATGTCCTTGCAAAACTTGGGATCACGGAATCTGCGATGGGAGTTCCTGTTGTTTCGGATATGGATGTTGAATGTATAAGCGAGGTTCCAAAATGTCCGAAAATATATATTTCAAAAGCAGCTTTAAAGGCAGATCATATAGTAATTATTAATAGAATAAAGAACCATACCAAGTTCAGGGCTGATATAGAAAGCGGCCTGTGCAAGATGCTGTCAATAGGTCTCGGCAAAGCAAAAGGTGCGGCTGAATTTCATCAATGCGCTATAAAGAATAGCTTCAGAATTATTGAAGATGCTGCAAAAATTATAATTAATAAGTGCAATATTCTTTTCGGAATAGCCCTTCTGGAAGATGGATTTGGGGATTTAGCCCATGCAGAAGCAATTTTACCATCATCAATTATAGAACGCGAAAAAATACTTCTCAAAGATGCTGCCGCAATGATGGGACATATCCCATTTGACCTTCTTGATATATTAATCATAGATTATATCGGCAAAAATATCAGTGGAATCGGCATGGATTCCAATATTACAGGCAGACACAGGGATATCATGGGAGATTTTTATACGGCTCCCCATGTTAAACGTATATTTGTAAGGAATTTATCACCTGATTCAGATGGCAATGGTCATGGAATCGGCCTTGCAAATTTTACCACAAAACGGCTTGCCAATGCACTGGATTTTAAAAAAACATATACAAATGCGATCACAGCGATTTCGCCTGAAAAAGCGGCAATACCAATACATTTTGATACAGACCGTGAATCGCTTGAAGCATGTTCAAAAACCATAGGTTTAAACTCAACGGAAGAGGCACGTATCGTCAGGATTAAAGATACAGCAACCCTCGAACTTTTACAGGTTTCAAAAGCACTTTTGCCGGATATTTTATCAAATCCCAATCTAAAACAGATAACAGAATGGACTCCTTTTCAGTTTGACAATAATGGCAATCTGCCCGAATTGTCTTCCTTATTGTCCCGGTAAAAGGTTATGAAAGAAGATCAAATTATCCATCATTTTATTTTCCAGACAAAGTTTGGTTATTCTGCAATTTTTTATAAAAAAAGTCCGTTTTTACTAACAAGAATAGTTCTTCCTAAAACAAATAATAAAAACAAACAGCAAAATTACAAGCCGCATCAAAAAGCTATTATTATATCAAAATTAATAATAGATTATTTTAATGGGACGCCTGTTCATATGCTTAGGCTTTCATGGGAATGGCTGGATGCAGGGAGACTTACTGGGTTGCAAAAATCAGTATATTCAGCCACTGCAAAAATTCCATATGGAAAACTGAGTTCATACAAAGAAATCGCTGAAGCCATTAACAGACCCAATGCCTATCGTTTCGTAGGCACCACACTTGCCAAAAACCCCTTTCCGATCCTTATACCATGTCACAGAGTAATCCGAAGCAATAATACAATCGGCCTGTTCGCCGGAGGAAAGAATCTGAAAATAAAAATGATAGAACTCGAATCGGCGCAGATCAAATAAAAAATCGATCAATTTAGTTGGGGAAGTTATTTCGTCCTTTTTAAAAAAGACATCGACTTTTTTGTTTTGTACTTTGAGATCTTCCGGCTTGTCCGGGTTAGGCCTTCATGATTTTTATGATTCGTTCATCCAGGCAAGAACGCAGAAAGGTATTCATCGGCTTCTGATCACCAGATTCGTAAAAAGCCAGCATCAGTTGATTAAATTCTAACTGTCTCTTGGCAGGAAGATTAATCGC
>JAUWFS010000142.1:0-8808 GCA_030606805.1 Deltaproteobacteria bacterium | reverse complement strand
TCTGAAGTTGGTAGAGGACGGTCATTCGGCTTATGCTTCTTACGTCGAGATAATAAACCTGCGATTTTAGGGTGTTAGGATGCCGGGTTATCTTAAAATCCTGCTGATTATTCTCCTCCTGTTATATATCATCAGTCCCTTCGATTTCCTTCCAGATTTCATCCCCATTACGGGCTGGCTTGACGACGCTTTCCTTTTGGGAGTTTTTGTCTATTACCTGAGGCGGGGAAGGCTGCCAGGCTTTTTATCCTGGCTGGGAAAGTTCTCAAAGGCTGATCAAAATCATAATAGATGGTCTGATCGGGCCGGCGGTTTCGAAAAAGAAAAAGCTGACTCAGGATCCGAATCTAAAGCTCAAACCGGTCTCAAAGACCCTTATGAAATTCTCGGAGTAAAGCCCGGAGCCGGCCCCGAGGAAATTCACGTTGCCTATCGTAGAGCCGCTCAAGCTTATCACCCGGATAAGGTCTCTCATCTCGGCCAGGAATTCCAAGAGCTGGCTCAAAAAAAGTTCATCGAGATTCAAGAAGCTTATGAAAAACTTCTGGGCAAGAGCCGTTGACGATCCCTGCCCGACGTATGGCAGGCGGGTTTTCAGTGAACTCTGAACCCGTGAAATGAGTTCGTAAAAACAACACACCACATATTGTATTCAATTAGTCAAAATTATACTTCACCTTGTGTTTTTTTCTTTACAAGTATCTATTTTTTTGCTAAAATAATAATTGTTGGAAAAGTATTTTTTTAATGCTGGCAATAGTTTCAGCTTATTTACCGATGTGAAGATTTGTGAAAAAGCCATTAGCGGTTAGCTTTTAGCTAAAGGCTAATTGCTAAAAGCTAACTGCTAAAAATCTTCGATTTGAGAAGAGCATCCAACTGACTATAATTTCAGGTGTTTTGAGTTTTCGTCCAGCCACTAAATTATAAGACAATATGGACAAAATATAAGAGGATATTCTTATATGAAACTAAAAAAACTGGAACTTACAGGATTTAAATCATTTTCTGAAAAATCCAGTATTGAATTTCCTGTCGGCGTTTCTGCAGTTGTAGGGCCCAATGGTTGCGGCAAGAGCAATATCGTTGACGCACTTAGATGGGTTATGGGGGAACAAAGTGTTAAGCAGCTTCGCGGCAAGGCGATGGAAGATGTCATATTTGCCGGCTCTAACGGGAAACCACCGCTTAACATGGCCGAGGTATGCTTAACGCTTTTAAATGACAACGGTACTGCTCCGGAGGAATTAAAGGACTTCACTGAAATAATGTTAACCAGGCGGCTTTACCGTTCTGGTGAAAGTGGATATTTCATCAACAAGCAGCCGTGCAGATTAAAGGATATACATAATATTTTCCTGGGAAGCGGCCTTGGAACAAAATCATATTCAATAATTCAGCAGGGAAATATTGGAGCTATTACTGAGGCAGGACCTGAAGAAAGAAGGTTTTTTATTGAGGAGGCCGCAGGAATTACCAGATATAAAACCCGAAAAAAAGAAGCTCTAAGCAAAGTTCAGGCCACAAAGCAGAACCTTCTGCGCATAAATGATATAATTAATGAAGTACAAAAGCAGATGGCCGGCCTTAAACGCCAGGTTAAAAAAGCCGAAATCTACAAAAATTATCAAAAGCGCATAAGGGAACTGGATATCCTGATTTCTCTTGCAAAATTTGATGATTACTCTCACCAAATCCGCCAAACCGAGTCTCTATTAAAAGATCTTAATGATACAGACATAGAGCATGCATCCCAAATAAAAAAACTTGACGCTGCTGTTGAAGATATAAAATTTCGACTCTCACAAAAAGAACAGGAAATCTCGGAACAAAAATCTCAAAAATTCGAAATGCATCGAAGCATAGACAGAATAGAAAACGACCTTACACATCTTCGCAGAGAGATGGAGAATTTTTCCAGCGAAGCCATAAGGCTTGAAGCTGCAAGAACGGAAATAGAAGAAAAAAACAAAAACATTATCACCGAGATTGCCCAAGTAAAAACTCAGAACGCAAAACTTAAAGACAATATAACCGATGTGGAATCAAGTCTTGAGCAGGAACGATCTGCATCGCAAAAAACAAGAGATCAATTGTCTGAGCTGACAAAGAGACTCGAAAATTATAAAACACACCTAATGGAGCTGGTTGCCAAAGAAGCACGATACAAAAATATCTATCAAAATGCGGCAAGCAACAAGGAGAACATAAAGAGACGGTTAAAAATAATAGATGAAGAAGAAGTTAGAGCAAAGAAGAAGTTAAAGGAAGCACAAAAATATTCCATAAAAGCCAAAGAGCATCTGAGAGAATTAAAGCTTGAAATAAATGGCCTGAATGAAAGCATTGAAATCAAACAGGAAGGACTTGAGCGGAAAAGCAGGGAACTTGGCAATAAGGTTAAACTCGCCCAGACAATTGAACTTGAAAAAAATAAGCTAAAATCAAAATTTAATGCTTTAAAGAAAATGGCCGATAACTTTGAATGGTATAAGGATGGCGTCAAGGCCGTAATGAAAAAATATTTAAACAAGGAAACTACAAACAGCTTCCTGGAAAATGATGCTATTCTTGGCTTAATGGCGGATATTATCGAACCGGAGCCTTCTTTTGAAACCGCGGTGGAAGCTGCTCTTGGAGAATCATTACAGTACATACTGGTTAAGGATCAAAAAACGGGACTTGACGCTATAAACTATCTCCAGTCCAATAGCGCAGGCCGCAGTGGATTCATTCCTGTTTCATCCATTAAAAATACAGGATATAATCTTTCTGGAAATTCCAATACACAGGAATATCTTTTGAAACACATAGCAGTAAAACCAGGGTTTGAAAAAATTGCAGAATCTTTTTTAGAAAATGTAATCGTTACCACTGATATAGCAGAAGCAATAACGATAAATAAAAGCAATGACAATTGCCAAACAATTGTTACAAAAAACGGCGATATTATTTCCTCTCAGGGTATCATGATCGGCGGCAGCAAAGATAATTTATCAGGTATTCTTGCAAAAAAACAGGAACTAAAAGAACTTGAAGGCCTGATTGAAAGTATAAATAAAAAGCTGGAATCCACCAGTCTGGATAAAAAAGAACTTGAATCCGAAGTTCGCCTTATCGAAAGCGAGCTGCAAAAACTGATAGAAAATAAAAATAAAACCATCCAAAACAAGACCGAAGCAGAAAAAAGGCTTTATAAAGCAGACGAAGATGAAAAGTACGCACGCAAACACCTTGAAATAACAAGCCTGGAGCAGGAACATCTTATGGGAGAAGAGATTGATATTGATGAAGAGGTGGCCAGGTATGACAAAGAACTTGCAGAAATAACCAGTGAAGTTGAAGATGCGCAGCACAAAGTCACAGAAACTTCAGGAAGAATCAGTTCCGCCTCTGATGAAATGGAAAATTTCAATCAAAGGATAATGGATCTTAAACTCAAGCTGACGGCCTTCAACGCCGGAATAGAAAACAGTTATAATACATTAAAACGACTTGAAGAATTTAAAGATGAAGGGATAAAACAGTTCAAACAACTTTCAGAGGAGATTAACAAGAAGCATCAAAAAAGAACTAATTCAAAACAGAAGATTCACGAATATGAAAAAACTCTTCCCGTCATGTATAATGATATGACGCTCCTTGAACAGGAACTTGAAAGAAATGAGGCTGATTATCATGCTATTGACGACAGCCTTAAAGAAAATGATAATGTCATTACAAAGATACAAGACGAACGTGAAAAGACCTTGCAGAAAATTCGCCTGCTTGAGATAGAACGATCCCAAAGGTATATTAAACGGGAAAATATTACGAATCACTTAGAATCAGCCTATAGCATTTCGCTTTCCGATTTGAGATCGGAATTAAGCGATAAGGCGGAAAAGCAAGATATGTCAATAGATGAAATGGAAGTTGAACTTTCCAGACTTAATGTGAAAATCGCTAATATAAGCGATGTAAATCTAGGCGCTATAAAGGAATATGAACAGCTAAAAGAACGCTTTGATTTTTTATCCGAGCAACGGGATGATCTTATTAAAGCGATTGATGATCTCCATAAAGTTATAAAAAAGATTAATCGAATCACGCAGGAAAAATTCATAAAAACCTTTGATCTGGTTAATGAAAAGCTGAATGAGGTTTTTCAGCGTCTTTTTGATGGAGGCACGGCTCAACTTGCTTTAACTGAACCAGCCAAACCTCTTGAAACAGGCGTAGAATTCATGATTCATCCACCCGGGAAAAAACTGACCAGAATGAGCCTTCTTTCAGGAGGAGAAAAAGCTCTTTCCGCAATTGCCTTTATCTTCTCTATATTTCTAATTAAGCCTGCATCTTTCTGTATCATGGATGAAATAGACGCGCCTCTTGATGAAGCCAATGTGTTTCGCTTTAATAGTTTGCTTGAAATTATAGGAGAAAAATCTCAAATTGTTATGATAACTCACAATAAAAAAAGCATGGAATTTGCCGGCACATTGTTTGGTATTACAATGGAAAAAAAGGGAGTTTCAAAAATAGTTTCAGTAAATTTAAGTGCCTAAAGTGAGCTAAAGTATATTAAAGTGCCTAAAGTTGTGGTACGCCTTCGGCGTGCTAATTGATAACACTATAGTATGAGTCTGCCCCATTGTGTATTAATGACTTAAGAAACCTATATCAAATGGCAGAATTCATTAACTTTAGGCATTTTAGGCACTTTAGCTCACTTTAGGCACTTTTTACTGGTACCGAATTCATTAAGCAAAAAATGGAAATTCCTATACTATAAATTTTGAACGAACTATAAATTTGTACTGAGGGGAGTTATGGCGCTCAACTGGTTCAAAAAGAAAAAGCATTCAGATGAAAAGAAAGAAGAACAGGATAATTCAGACTTATCGGGAAAAACATCTTTTTTTGAACGTTTAAAAAAAGGTCTTTCCAAAACCCGCGAAATTCTTTCAACAGACATAGATGAGCTCTTTACAGGGAAAAGAGAAATTGACGACAGTTTATTAGAAGAATTAGAAGAGCTTCTGATAACGTCGGATATTGGCGTGCAGACTTCAATGGAGCTTATTCAAAAAATTTCAAAAAAATCCTCTAAAATATCTGACGCCAATCAGCTTAAGAATGCCTTGAAAGAGGAAATGCTTTTACTTCTTAATCTACAAACACAAAAGCAAATCCCTGAAGCTGATAACGCTAAGCCCAAAGTAATAATGGTAATTGGTATAAATGGTGTCGGCAAAACAACCACAATTGGAAAACTTGCAGCAAAATTTAACTCAGAAGGAAAGAAAGTATTGATAGCTGCTGCCGATACCTTCAGGGCTGCGGCTGTTGAGCAGCTTGTGATATGGGCTGACAGAGCAGATGCTCAAATAGTAAAGCACAAGGACAATGCTGACCCTGCTTCTGTAGCTTATGACAGCATTGAAGCCGCTATCGCAAGAGGTATGGATGTTGTTCTTGTAGATACTGCAGGAAGGCTTCATACCAAGGTAAATCTTATGGAGGAACTTAAAAAGATTAAACGAATCATATCGAAAAAGTTGGCAGGTGCACCGCATGAAATCCTTTTAGTTCTTGATGCAACAACAGGCCAAAATGCTTTGTCACAGGCAAAACTGTTTGATGATGCACTTGGAGTAACGGGGATAGCACTTACAAAGCTTGATGGAACTGCAAAAGGAGGTGTTGTTGTAAGTATTTGCAACACTCTCAAAATTCAACTGAAGTATATTGGTATTGGCGAAAACATAGATGACCTGCAAGACTTTAATTCAAAAGAATTTGTGAACGCTCTTTTCTAAAATTCTGTTGTCATGCTCATATAATATAGATTTTTTAAAATGGGTTAGTTGTAGATATAGCCATATAACATGTTAACATTAAATATTATCAAAAAAGTCTTATATGATGCTGATTTGTGTTGACATTAAAAAACAGCATGTTATATGGAGCTGATAAAAGAGGGGGTTGTATCGTTATTAATCAATAACAAAGAGGGGGTAATGACTATGACAAAAGCAGAATTAGTAGAAAAAATGGCAAACGACGCCGGCATTTCCAAGGTCGCGGCAGCAGGTGCGCTAAACTCTTTCATGGATGGTGTAACAAAGGCGCTAAAGAAAAAAGAAGGTAAGGTTACTCTTGTTGGATTTGGAACTTTTTCAAAAGTCCGCAGAAAAGCTCGTAAAGGCCGTAATCCTCAAACAGGCGAACCGATTAAAATCAAAGCATGTAATGTTGTTAAGTTCCGGCCCGGCAAGAAACTAAAAACTGCCATATAGCTTAGCCTAAATTTAAAGGCGGTTTATTTAACCTGTCGATGTTAAATAAACCGCTTTTATCTTATGGCTTGCTTAGCCCGACTTTCGCGCTTTTCTCAAGCTAAATTTTTTCGTAAAATTGTAATTTGTTGCAATATCAATCAGTTGGAGAATTTCGGTTGTTTTGATGAAAAACATAACCTGTTGATAATAAAGGGAATAAAATTTTGGGATCAAATGTAGTGCCTGTGTAAAGCACTGCGAGATAAAAATATATCTTGACATGATCCATTGTTCTATGCTTAGCTGATTTAATAAATCAGAGGTGGATCAATGTTTTTCAGAGAAGCAATTTCCAAAAATTCTAAGTCGCCAGTATTGCAATTGGTCGAAAACATTCGCACCGAAAAAGGTCCCAGGCAACGACTTATTGTATCTCTTGGAACCTATCTTAAAATTCCAAAAGAGAAACGTCGGGAAGTTGCCAGTATAGTAAAGGAAAGATTATTCGGTCAACAGAGTTTGTTTGAATATGATTCTCAACTCATTGCTTATGCTGATAAAATTGTAAAAAAGATTCAGACTGAAGGAAAATGGGATTCAGTTAGAGAACAGGTATGTAAATTTAAAAAAGCGACAAAAGACAAAAGTACAGCAGAAATTTTTATTGATGATGTTCAACATGGTTATGACAGAGAATTAGGCCCGATATTAATAGGACATTGTTTTTGGGAGAGATTAAATTTCTCAACTATTTTATCTGATTGCGGCTTTAATAAAAGACAAATTAAAACAGCGCAGATATCGTTGTTAAACCGATTAATAGCTCAAGATAGTGAGCATTCAATAATTTCATGGTTGCAAACAGTAGCTATTGAGGAAATTGTTGGTTTAGATGTAAGCCGGTATGGGGATGATCGATTTTATCGTATATCTGACAAACTTTTAAAAAATCGGGATTATATAGAAGAAAACCTTTATCAGAGGGAAAAGGATTTATTCAGTCTGGAAGATAGTATTTTTCTGTACGATCTCACCAACACTTATTTTGAAGGTGTTTGTGCAAAGAATCCAAAAGCACAGTACAATGGCAATCAAAAGGAAAAGCGAACGGATTGTCCGCAGGTTGTTGTGGCGCTTGTATTGGATGGCGATGGATTTATCCGGCGGCATCGAATTTTTAACGGAAAAATGACAGATGTGAAATCATTGGATAAGATTCTCATAGCATTAGAGGACGATTTTAAAGACAAGCCAATGCCGACAATAATATTTGATAGAGGTATGGTTTCGGATGATAATTTGAAGCTTTTGAACAAGTATGACAATTTAAAATATATTCTTATGTGTCGTCCGAATGAAGATCAATTTTTACATCAAGATTTTCATAATCAGCAATTTAGTTTATTGGAAGGAAGAGATAGAAAACCAAAAGTAGAGATTTTTTTAAAAGAGGTGGATGATGCGGTCTATCTTTTGTGTAAGAGCGAAGGACGAAAAGCAAAAGAAACCGCTATGCGCAACAAAGCAGAAGAAAGATTAGAAGCTGAATTAACAAATTTATCGAATCAAATTCAAAAAGGAAGAGAGAACAACCCTGTTAATATCGAACAAAGAATAGGAAAGTTTAAGGAGCGTCATAGTAAAGTAGCGAGATATTATGAAATTAAATATCAACACCGAGAATTTTCGTATATGGTTCCTGGCGATATAGGGATTGCGAAACGATTCAGTAATTCATTGAAAAAATTGAAAGATAAAGCAGATAAGAATGAAATCAGCTTTCCTGCCCTTACAAAAAAACTAACTGAGTTTAATCAAAAATATACATCTGACTATTTGAAAATTAATATTCATTTAAAAAAACCAACTCTGACTTGGGCTATAATAGATGAAATACAGGACAAGGGAAAAAAGTTAGACGGTAATTATCTTTTAAAAACCAATCGGAAAGGCTTGGAGCAGGCTGAGATTTGGAATCTTTATGTAATGCTGACACGAATAGAAAATGCGTTCAGGGATTTAAAATCCTATCTTGGATTACGGCCTAACTATCATCAAAAAGAGCAACGCGTGGATGGTCATATTTTCATATCTATTCTTGCATATCATATGCTGCATTCAATTGAACACACATTGCGTCAAAAGGGTAATCATTCAAGATGGGCTACGATAAGACGGCTTGTCAGCACACATAATTATTCAACGATCCAATTACCGACGACCAAAGGCACTGTCATCAATGTAAGAAAACCAGGAATACCGGAGGCGGTTCATACAGACGTTTATAACAAACTCGGAATTGATTATAAAAATTTACCAATAAAGAAAAACCTGGCCTAAACAAAACTTGAAGGATGTCTGTAGTGCCTGTAGCCATAACCCATTGAATATAGGCATATTTTTTTTAAAGTGCGAAAGTAGGGCTAGAGCATGACAGAACATACTCTGACGGGCGTTTGCGAAATGCCTACATGTCGGGTGATCTGTCGGACCCTGTCCCGGGAACGGCAAAATTGCCGGGCTGGTGGGACATAGCCACTCAAAC
>JAUWFS010000238.1:0-4092 GCA_030606805.1 Deltaproteobacteria bacterium | reverse complement strand
CGGAGTTATGCTGGGCGGGATAGTTCTTAATGAACCCATTAGCTTTAATATCATAATAGCCTTGTTACTTGTTGTGTCAGGGATTATAGTGATTAATTTTAAGCCAAAAAAACCAACAACTATATTTCCACTCGGCAGGGGTATTTAGTTTCTTAGCTCTGAAATTTGTGTTTTTTGTGGCAGAAAATAAATTCGAAATACGAATATCGAAATGCGAAACAATATCGAATGACAAAAATTCAAAATCAAACACGACAGTGTCCGCCGAAGGCAGATTTGATTGAGCTCAAGACGGCTCTTACAGTTTTGAACATTTGAGCATTTAGTATTTGGATTTGTTTCGAGTTTCGAATTTTGTGCTTCGGATTTCCGGTTTGTCCGGGTTAGGGAGTAAATTTATGAACATCTCAACGATATATTTTGACCAGGTTGATGTTCAGTTGAAAACAGGTATTGATATTGTTGACATAAGCGATGAACTTCAAGAACTGATAAAAAAATCCAAAATTGTAAACGGGACATTAAATGCCACAGTTGTTGGTTCGACTGGTTCTATAACCACAATTGAATTTGAACCAGGAGTAGTGGAAGATTTAAGCCGTGCTATTAACAGGATTGCTCATCCTGATCTGGAATATGAGCATGAAAAAGCCTGGCATGATGGAAACGGCCATAGTCATGTTCAGGCCGCCTTGATGGGGCCATCTATTGCATTGCCGGTCAGAAATGGCAGATTAACCACGGGCACATGGCAGCAGGTTGTGGTGATCAACCATGATAATAAAGGCAGGAGAAGGAAAGTTGAGGTAACAATTATCGGCATTGTAAAAGAGGGTTAGATTTATGATGTCAAAGATTTTAGATAAAATCAATGCGTTTTGAAAATAAGCTTGAGCTTCCACACCTCTTATAATGCTGCTCCTATCTATTGAAACAAATTGTCTTGACTCTGAAATGATCGTGAATTATTTATGCACTGTGTAATTTGTGCCTGCCCAGTAGGTTTTGGAGATCGGGTAATCTTTGGATTAAAAAGGAGGAAAACAAGATGAAAAAATTATTAATGTTTGTTGTCATTATTGGACTGGCGGTTTTTATGGCTTCACATGCCTTTTGCGGGGAGAAAAAAGAACCCGCTCCTGATTGCGGTTACGGGTATAATATGATGGGCGGCCAAGGCTATGGTATGGTGGGCGGCGGCCATATGATGGGAGAAGACACGCAAGGAAGGGGTATGTATAAACGTCGAGGCTATAAACCAAGAGCATGGCAGTCCATGAAGCCGGAACAGAGGGAGAAAGTGCAGAAAATGCGGGCTGCTCACATGATGGATACCATGGATTTAAGAATGAAACTGGCCGCAAAACGTATTGAACTGAGAACATTATGGGCGCAACCGGAAATGGATAAAGACAGGATCAATAAACTTTCCGATGAGGTTGCCATGCTTCAGGCAGAGCTTTTAAAGAAACGCAACCAGCATCTTTTGCAGTGTCGCCAGAAATTCGGTGATCAGGGCTGGGATTGCCCGGGCGGGTGGTAGCGAATTTAATCCGTATCTCCCTTAATCAGTTCTTTTGCTATTTCTATATCGTAAGCACTGTTTGGATTAAAGTCTTTGCCTTTATACATGTTTGCAGCCTGTTTGATTGCATTGTAAGGCACCCATTTGTGATCTGTCCAGAGATCAGGGTCGTCTGAATTCCAGAGCCTGAAATATATATTGCCTTCTGATCCACTCACATACATACGAACTTTTTTATTTTGAGGGTAAGGATGATAATATAGTCCCTTTTCGTCTTTCATTAATTTTGTTTCCTTAAATTTTAATATAAATTTAACAGAGAATAAAAAACTGCTTTCCTATACCACTGTCTTTTTATTGGAGCAATACTGAATTTGTATAATCTGTCGATTAAAATTCATATTAAAAGAGTCTGACAGGATAGACAAGATTTTATTTAAACTGAGACCTTTGAAAAACGTTCAATTTTGTTCAAGTTCAAGGAAGACGAAAATTTTAAATGTAGGAATACATTGAGTATTTCGAGGCTTAAAATTTGAGTCTGACACCGAAATTGGGCAAAAGGGGGCGTTTTGCAAAGGTCTCTTAAAATGTAATATTATAAGATAATATAAGTGCTGCTCTCTTTTTTTCCTGACCAGGACGAAGTCCAAGATTTATTCGTGAATTTTGCCGCAGATATTCAAAAAAATTCTTATCGGTATTGCGGTTGTATTTGTGGGCGCAGTTTACAGCGCTGTAAATGTTGCCGGAGTAAAAGCCAAGTTCAAAAAAGGTTATGATGCCGCCAAGAGCATCTAAATTATTGTCAAATGCCTCATAGGCAGCATAGATCATGGCAGTATTAAGAATAAATGCTGTGGTTGCGTCTTTATATCTTCCACAGTAAAGATGGCCTGCGCCGGGAATAATAGCGAGTATTCCCGCAGCCGTCGGACTTTTAGTTTTTAAGTCTTTTTTCTTACTCATCTCATGAGAAAGACTTGCCAGTCGGTATTTATCCAGGTTTTTCTTGCTGATTAGTCTAAAAGAATTTTTAGCCTCTTCCCATTGAGACGTCTCAAGATATATCCATCCACGCCTGTAATATGCCTGATCAGCGATGTCTATATCTTCGGCTGTAACAGCCATATCATTAAGGCTCCCAATTGCCTTGAAATAGTCCTTTAGTTTAATAAAACATTCACTTATCCTGAATCTGACTTCTGTTCTAAAATTGGTCGCAGGAAATTTGGCTAAAAGTTCGTTAAAGGCATCAATTGCTTCTTGAAATTTTTTTCCGTTAAAATAAGACAGCCCAATTTTATACATTGCAAGTTCCCGCCTGTGATCATCAGGGAAAAAGTAGATAAACCGTTTGTACTCTCCGATAGCTCTGAAGTATTCTTCAGTACGAAAGTAGTGCTCGGCAAATTGAATCTGTTTATCAGCATTGATTGTAATAACCGGTTCAGCAAAAGATGAAACAGGGTAAAAAAAGCTATAAGAAATGATTATCAATAACATATAGATTACAATGCGCATCGGTGATAGTTTGCATAGGTCTTTTGCGCATCCATAGTAATTTTTTTTAATCATTTTATCCTTATTGTGTAAAGATAGAAAACTATTTTTCCTCATACCACCAAAAGTCATTATTTTCCACCGGGTCATAAAATCTGAAGCGGTTGTTAATCAAAATCATTGGGGTCTGTTTCATCTCATCGGCTTCATGAAAGAGACGGTCACAGGTCATTAGCCAGCCTGTGATAAGACCATGTTTTTCAAAACATTTAATACTATATTGCGAGCAGGAGGGATACATTGGGCACTGCTTACCATCGATAGGTGAAATATAATTTTTGTAAAACCTGACAAGGTACTTGAGTGGATTTATGGTTGTTTTCCGGATTTGTGAGGAAGCGCTTTTTGTGCTTTTCTTCCACGGGCCTTTAAACGGGTCATCGTTAGAAATAGAGTTCCCCACGAATCTGGGGAAAAGAGAAAATATGATTATAATTAAGAAAGTTTTTATTATTTTCATGTTATGATTTTGGTAATAACTCAGCTACTAAGACACCAACCTGCCCGCCGGACGGCTTTAAAATTCATCTCTCTTCTTTGTGTCTTTGAGCCTTAGTGGCTAAACCGTTATTATTTTATTGCTGAGAATTTTTATTCAGGAAATAGTTCTTCCTTTTGTTTACATATTCCGGATCAATTTTTAATGCAATTTTGTACCATCTCTTTGCCTCCGGATAGTTGTTCATCCTAAAATAAGTAGCGCCTAAATTACATACTGCTTTTATATAGACAGGGTCAAGTGCAATAGCTTTGCGAAAACATTCTTCTGCTTGTTCATATTTTTCTGTTTGCAAGTAAATAACGCCGAGGTTGTTGTAGCTTAAAGGATAATCCGGCGTGAGTTCAATTGCTTCCTTATAGTATTTAATGGCCTCCGGATAATTCTTCATTTTATAATAACAAAAGCCTATGGCATTAGAAATTTTTCCATTATGCGGATCACTGTGCAACTGATTAAGAAGATGAAGTATTTTTGTCTGGTAACGCGTTGAAAAGGGATGGGC
>JAUWFS010000044.1:0-17482 GCA_030606805.1 Deltaproteobacteria bacterium | reverse complement strand
ACGTCAAACCTGGCCTTTGCATTGCTTTGTTTTGTGGATTTGAGATAATATAAAGCTACCATCGAAATTTTTCTCTGTTTTTTTGGGGTTACCGCCAATTCAGGGCGACCGAACCGGCTGGATTTTCTGGCTTTTACCTCTATAAAAACAAGGGTTCCCCCCTGTTTTGCGATTATGTCGATTTCGCCTAATTTAGTGCGGTAATTTAGCTCAATTATCCTGTATCCCTGTTTTTTAAGACAATTAACGGCAACAGATTCACCTTTTTCGCCGAATTGCTGATACTTAGTCGTCATAACAATGCCTCTATAATTTTTCGGCATCCTTCACAACAAGTCAAAAGTAGTTTACACTTTGTTGTTCTTGTATTTTGGCAGTGAAATTTGAAACTAGAAATTGGAAATTGGAAAAAATACAAAGATGTAGATGCGTTACCTAATTTCAAATTTCCAGTTTCGACATCGGCATTCAATTCGATAATACACGTTTATTCGAAAAAAATATAAACTGGTGAATAAAGGATGCCGATATTTTATTCTTTTTTTTCAATTAGTCCGAGGGCACCCACAACTTTCTCACCTTTATCCATATTGATGAGTTTTACACCCTGAGTATTGCGGCTGATAACTGATATGCCCTTAATATGCATGCGTATGATCTTGCCTGTATTCGTCATCAGCATAAGATCATCCACTTCCTCTACGAGCATTATTGAAACAACCTGCCCGTTACGCTCGCTGGTTTTTATTGTAATTACTCCCTTGCCGCCGCGTTTTTGAACAGGATACTCGTCAATAGATGTTCTTTTCCCATATCCGTTTTCAGTTACGGAAAACAAGGTTTGACCATGGCTTAAAACTTCCATGCCGACGATATAATCCCCGGCAGCAAGGCTCATTCCGCGAACACCTCTTGCAACACGTCCTATCGGGCGTGCATCTGACTCATGAAAGCGAATCGACTTACCATTTGCAGAACACAAAAAGATATTCATTGTACCATCGGTTATCCTTGCCCCAATCAATTCGTCACCAGTGGCCAGATTAAGTGCAATTATACCCCCCGTTCTAGGATGGCTGTAAGCCATAATGTCTGTTTTTTTAACCAGCCCGTTTTTCGTTGCCATAAAAACATGGGAGCCGGGTTCAAATGATTTTACAGCAAGTACAGTGGCGAGCTTTTCGTCCTTTTCAAAGCTAAGAAGATTGACAATTGCCTTACCGCGACTAACACGGCCATGCTGAGGAATTTCATAAACTTTACACCAGTAAACTTTCCCCATATTCGTGAAAAACAGGAAGGTATGGTGTGTTGAAGCAACAAAGAGATGTTTTACAAAATCTTCTTCTTTTATCGACATGGCGGTTTTCCCTTTGCCGCCACGGTGCTGGCTCTGATAAACTGTAATCGGGGTCCTTTTTATATAACCGCTTTTTGAAATGGTGACCACCATGTCTTCCTCAACTATCATGTCCTCTATAGTAATTTCTTTGGTGGATGCGACTATTTCTGTGCGGCGCTGATCCCCGAAATCATTTTGTATTTGTGTCAGCTCCTCTTTTATAATACTTTCAACAATTCGTTCACTGGATAGTATTTCTTTAAATCTGGAGATGTCTTTAAGAATGTTTTTATATTCTTCTAATATCTTTTCCTGTTCAAGTCCGGTAAGCTTCTGCAGGCGCATATCAAGTATCGCCTGTGCCTGAATTTCGGTTAATTCAAATTTTTTAATAAGGCGTATTTTTGCTTCCGCGGGTGATTTTGATTCCTTTATCAGGGAAATGACACTATCAAGATTTTCAAGCGCAATTTTTAAACCTTCAAGAATATGGGCACGTTCTTCAGCCTTTTTTAAATCAAACCTGGTACGCCGAATAATTATTTCCTTGCGGTGGAGAATGAAATGCTCAAGAATTTCTTTAAAAGAGAGAAGCTCGGGACGGTTGTTTACAATAGCAAGAAAGATGATTCCAAAACTGCTTTCGAGCCTGGTATGTTTATAAAGCTGATTGATAACCACCTCTGGAATAGAGTCTTTTTTAAGACAAAAAACTATTCTCATCCCTTGTCTGTCAGATTCATCTCTTACAAATTTTATGCCTTCAATCTGCTTGTTTTTTATCAAATCTGCTGTATTTGCTATGAGTTTGGCTTTGTTAACCTGATAGGGGAGCTCTGTAACTATGATAGTTTCTGTCTGCGCACTTTTATTCTTTTCAACCGAAACCCTGGCTCGCATCTTAAATATGCCTTTACCGGTATTGTATGCGTCATATATTCCATTGGTTCCGTAAATAATGCCGGCAGTAGGAAGGTCAGGCCCGGGCACGAATTTCATGATTTCCTGTATTGTAATGTCAGGATTGTCGATAATAGCTTTTATTGCGTTAGTGACTTCAGTAAGATTATGAGGCGGGATGTTGGTCGTCATACCGACAGCTATGCCTGATGACCCGTTAACTAAGAGATTGGGGAATTTAGATGGAAGAACAGAGGGTTCTGTTAAAGATTCATCATAGTTTGCAGCAAAATCAACAGTTTCCTTCTCCAGATCCTCTAACATCTGATGTGCAAGGCGCGTCATCCTGATTTCAGTATATCTCATCGCGGCAGGAGGATCTCCATCTATAGATCCAAAATTACCCTGTCCGTCTATTAGAGGATATCTAAGAGAAAAGTTTTGTGCCATGCGAACAATAGTGTCATAAACGGCGGTGTCTCCATGCGGGTGATATTTACCTATGACATCACCAACGATACGCGCAGACTTTTTATATGGTTTATTCCAGTCGTTTTTCAATTCGCGCATGGCAAATAGAGAGCGACGATGTACCGGCTTCAAGCCATCGCGTACATCCGGAAGAGCTCTCCCGATAATAACGCTCATGGCATAGTCGAGATAAGATTTTTTCATCTCGCTTTCGATGCTTATCTCGAACAATTTTTCTGTTTCAATCATATAGGCACCTAATTTACGGTTTACGGTTCACGGTTCACGGTTTACGGTTCACGGTTCACGAATTTTATATGAAATATTATCCTAATGGCTCTCACAACTGAATTGCTTGTTTTTTGTTTTGAACAACCGTTAACCGTGAACTGTTAACCGTGAACTGTTGCAAAATTACTTTCTCATGGGCGCAACCATTTTTTGATAGCTGGAATGATAAATATCAGTTAATGTCAAGAATGCTGTCACAACAAGCGGACCATAAATTATGCCCAGGATTCCGAATAATTTCAACCCTCCAATTATGGAAAAAAATACTAAGAGTGTATGCATTTTAACGCGTTCGCCAACCAGTTTGGGTTTGAAGATGTATTCAATTCCACCGGACAGAATTAAATAAAATATAATAAAAAATATGCCCGCGGCAACCCTTCCTGTTAAAAAAAGATAGACGGTTGCAGGAATAAATACAACTCCAATTCCGATAATCGGGAGAAATGCGAGCAGAGCCATAATTACACCCCACAAAAAAGGCGATTTTAAACCGAACATCATAAAAACCAAACCGCCCAGTGTCCCCTGAATCAAACCGCCAAGTCCATTGCCGATTAGAATGGCTCCCGCCATATCCTTAAACTTTTGAACCAGTTTTTCATTTTGTTCTTTTGGCAGAGGAGAAAGACCAGTTATGAACGATACAATTTTATTTCCGTCAATAAACAGAAAATAGATTATAAGCAGCATGAAAAAGAAGTTTATTAATAGTTTAAACACATTTGAAGCTATGGCGCTGGCCTGCTCATACAGGAACAGGCCGACGATTTTGCCCAGTTCGGAAATCGCTTTGTTGAGTTCTTCTCCAGTGAGCTTAATGTTGAAGTTCGATAGTACATTGTTTGCATTTTCAAGAATTCTGCTGCTTTCAAGCAGGCTTTTAATTTGTTTGCCCAATACGGCGCTTTTTGCTGTAAGATACAGTTCGTAAGCCTCATTAGATAAAATACCTACAAAAAAGACTATAGGAACAAACAGGACAATAAATATAATGATACAGGTTAAAAATGATGCAAAAGGAGGATTTATTTTATCTTTAATTCTTATAAATTTGTAAACAGGGTTGAAAATACCTGTAACAACGGAAGCGAGAACAATAATTGATATGAATGGCCAGAAGAGCCAGCCCATCATGAATATTGAAACAAGAAAAACGGCAAGAAAAAACCACAGAATAATATCACGCGGAGTTTTATTCTGCATAGCACCTCCAGTTCCCCCTCACTCATCACTCAGCGGGGAGGGCAAGGGGCACAATTGCGGAATGGCTTTAACAGAAGAGCCATGGGCTGTTATGTTATACGAAAGGTATAGAGACTTTCAGATAATTAATTTCACAAGGATAGAAGGAGGAGGGCGTATTATAGTTATACGTCGACGACTGATAACGCAGTGAAATTAATTATCTGAAAGTCTCTAGTGTATGAATTTGAAGGACAGGCTCTTTACCTGCTGACAAAAATACCGGCCGTTAATAAAAGAAGAAATTCATATATAAATACAGCATTATAGCTGTCGCCGAATAGAGCATAAGTAATTCCGCCGCCTATAACTGCAGGTACACCAAAAAAAACCAAGATTCCCAATTTCCTGCTTATATCCATTTCTATAAACCTCCTGTCAAAAAAGTCCGCCTGAATGGCGCTAAGTCCATGTAAAACCAGTATGTTAAAATTTAAATCAATATGATTGAAATCATTTTAAAATATTTTTATATCAATAAATCATAATCAAGTAAAGAGAAAACATATAAATTGATTATTTTTTACCATATAAAATGCGGTTGAGTTCACGACAAGTAAAGTGTGGTTCATCATCTCTCAGGTAGGGAAGCAGAATTTTTTTCCGGCGGAGTAAATCTCTCGAAATTTCAGCAAAAATCATATCTGGTTTATAAAGTGCGGCTTTGGCGATTTGTTTACCAAAAGGATTAATTATTTCGCTTCCTCCCCAGAACCGATAAGGATCATCCTCATCTTCTTCCGTATTTTTCATGCTCTCTCTTTTTTCAAAATAACGTTCAATACCGACACGATTTACACATATATTGTAAATTCCAAATACGCGCGAATAGAATCTATTTATGATTTCCCAGCTTTCAATATTGTTGAATTCGCTTCCCATAGAACCTTGGGATGAGTTTAAAATAGTTATAAATATGTCTGCTTTTTGGCATATTCCAAGATAAGGCAGGGCAGGGTGCCACATGTCGTTACAAATAAAAACGGATAAATTATAGCCAAGCAACCTGAGTGTTGATACTCGTTTCCCATTAGAAAAGTATTTTTTTTCTTCAAATACTCCATGGTTTGGTAGATTTAACTTGCGGTATGCAAATAGAACTTCTCCATCGACAGCAATAAGCGCAGAGTTATAAAAATTCATAGATTTGGACTCTTCAATAAAACCGACTATTGCTGCTGTTCCTTTTGTTGCGAGCGCTAGTTTTTTTATTTCTTTAGAGTCTATTTTAAGAGCCACTTCATGATATTTTTCTCCAACAAAATATCCTGTCAGCGCCAATTCCGGGAATACAATCAGATTAGCTTTTTTTTCTTTGGCATGATGGATTTTTGAAATTGTATCTTCAAGGTTTGCCTTAATATCAAGCAATATAGGATCGGTCTGATAAGTAGCGACTTTCATTTGCTGATTACCTTTACCTATTGAAAAATAGTAATAATTTAGCCTTTTGAAAATATATCCGCTTCAGGTGTGATCAATAGATAATTAGCGAAAAATAGTCAACACTCAGGTTTATTTAGAAATCAGTTTAAAAAAGATTTGCCTGTATTTTTCAGGGTATGGTCATCGCGCATATAATTGGGTTGGCTGCTATTGCGTTTAATAGCATCGAAACCTTCAGGATCATAAGGTTCAATTTCATAGTCAGGAGCCTGGTCGGGCATGGTTTCTTTACAGAGAACTATATGTTTTTCAAGCTTTGCTATGGAAAATGAAACAAGTTCCTTTAAAAAACCAAAAGCATGCCTCATTTGATGAAAGCCGTATTTTTTCATCAATGCATAGCCATTAATCGCGTCTTTCTCGGACTTTTCATTTGGTTTTTCCTGATTTGTGGTGCAAGCAGTCTGTATGGAAGGGATGTTAAGTTTTTTATTTATTTTTTCTAAAAGAAGATTGGCGATATTGTGAGATACCATACCAAGATCAACAGAATAGTTTTTCTGAATATTAGCAATGGAAGGCAGGCCTGCATCAACGACCATTATGCCTGGATTAACCAGTTGAGCAAGGGTTATTCCGAATAAGGCTTCAGCGTGAGTCAAAGTCAAGAGCCCGGACATACTATAGGGCGCTGAGAGTCCCGCCATGGGCATTGTTGAAACATATACAGGGATGCCCTTGCGAATACAGGATAGAAAAGGATCTATCATTCCTTCTATAAGATTCAGCGGGCTGTTTATAATGGAAAACTGTACTGTCAGTTTTCCTCTGGTTTCATGAACTTGCTGAACCCTTGCTATTCCTTCGTCAGTTACGGCTGCAACGTATATTGGCTTTGAGCAATTTTCAATTATTGTATCTATTACTTTTACTTCCTGGTTTCTTATCAGTACTCCTCTTGCCATAAAATTTATCACTTCTGTTTCATTTACTGTTTTTGCTATTTTTGTGAGGTGTTCGAAAGTTGGGACTACTAATTCACCAGAATTGTCATCATAGACAAAAGGAGCTGTACCTCCCACTCCGAATGAGTTTTCTGGAATCCAGTACTTATCTCTTTTGGGAGCGGTGCTGATTGCCTGTTCAACTAGTGGAGTCAGAATATGAAGATGGCCGGTAGTTTCATCAAAAGCAGCCAGACCGGTATCTTCAAAAATCTGCCTGACTTCAGTAGATGCACACTTCACTCCTACTTCTTCCAGGATCTTTAATGCGTCTTGATGTACCTTTTCCAAAAGATTACAGTTTTCGAGATCCATTTTTTCTCCTAAAACTAGCTCCATGGGAAAGGGCTGTTGGAAACAGGGTGCAGTTCCCCTTTGGCATAACGTTCAAATCTGAAAGGTTTGAGCAGACGCTGTTTTTCTCCTGTAATTTCTTTGGCAACCAGTTTGCCGACACCGATCATTTTGTAACCATGATTGGAATCAAGGATCATATAGCAATTGTCTTTCATTTTATCGAAAATAGGAAAATTGTCAGGTGTAAAGGCGCCGATGCCGCCAGACGGCTCATTCTTGTAATATTGATACTTATTCTCATACCTTTTCTGACAGTGGGCAAGTGCCGATGTCCACATATGGACAAATTCAGGTCCTACAACAAAATCCGGAGAATCAATTCCATATGGATCAACTTTAACTTCTCCTTCTACAATGTAAGGCGCAGCACCTCCCTGCACACCGCCGAAATGAAAATCAGGCTTATAATAAACACCCCATATTTCGTCAGTTATTAGCGAACCGTCCTCGCTGGAATATAGGGGAGCATCGGTATCAATATGGATTACCGGAGGCATTTTCTCTTCGTTATTCATAGCATAGTCAGGTGGAACTCCAAGAGTACCCTCGACAAGGCACAAGTAAGTCCACATCTTCGCGTTTTTATGGATATTCCCATCATTATCTTTTATATCTATTTGATCAGGCAGGTCCAGCATATCCCAGAAGCTTTTAGCCCAAGGTCCGGCACCAATAATTACATAGTCACATTCAATATCGCCTTTTTGTGTTTTAACAGCAGTTACAGAATTTTTATTTGTTTTAAACCCGGAAACCTTGACGCCTGTAAGTATTCTCACGCCTTCAGCTTCCGCCTTATCTGCTAGACAGTAAAGGGCCTTTGTGTTGTGGGCATACCCGCCTTTTTTTTCATGTAAAATAGAGGTTATGTTTTTAGCCTGCCAGTCATAAAAAATATTTTTTTTCATATATTTCAGACATTCTTTTTCTCCCTCTATAAACAAGGACTCATATCCTATCTCCTGCTGTTGTTTGTAAATTCCAGCTACATCAGCATGCATGCTTTCACATGATATCTGCATATACCCGACAGGGCGATAGCCATATCCTTCAACGTCTTCTTCCCATAGAGCAACGCTGTGAGCTATTAACTCACGCATGGCCGGCTGAAAATAGTTGTTTCTTATAATACCACAGGCAATTCCTGAAGCGCCGGCTCCGATTGCTGCCTTATCGATAACAAGAATATCTTTGCCGGAACCGACTTTTTTTTGTTTTAATTCTTTTGCCAGATGATATGCGGTGCTCAATCCATGTATGCCGGCACCAATAATTACATACTTATATTTTGTTGGAAAAGACATTTAATATACCTCAATTTAAATTTTAGCCCAGAGCAGAGCTATCAATATGATATAAAAAGACGGGAAAATATCAGGCAGCCGCAACTTTCCTTTCTTTTTCTTCTTCATATTCATGCTTTAGATCTCCATCAACGGTTCCTTTGACTTTCTCTCTTTCTTCTGCGAAATCAAAACCGGTCCAGATTCCTATTGAGCCGAGTATCGAATCCTGAGGGTGAAATTTTCTGAAGATTTTATAATAATAAGCCGCTTCCCTGCTGTTTATAATGGCGTTTGGGTTTTCTGCCTTGATTTTTTCAAATTCATCTTCGCTCATTTCTTCATGTGCTATTTTTTCGCCCAGGCTTTCACAACCCGCACCTTGTGTATATTGAACTTTATAGCGCCACAGGATATCATTAGGAAGATAGCTAGTGTCTTCAAATGCTTTACGTAAGATCCATTTTTCGATCTTTGCTCCATTATGTTCTCTTATCTTTAATTCAGGGGGGATTTTCATAGAAAGATCAACCATAGCGACATCTAAAAATGGAACTCTAAGCTCAAGGCTAAAAAACATACCCATACGGTCAGCCCTCTGCAGATTAATATTGTGAAGATTGCCGATGCATCTTCTGGCTTCCATATTAAGCTTGTCAAACGGAAAGTGTTTCATATAGTGATAGCCGGTGAAAAGCTCGTCAGCTCCTTCACCGGTTAACACTACTGTTACATATTCCGCAGCAAGTTTGCACGTGAAATAGCATGGAACAGCGCAGCGAACTAAAGACGGGTCATAACTTTCCAGTTTCTTGATAACTACAGGTAAAGCATTGTAATATTCTTCTTCAGTGAAAAGTAGTTCATGGTGTTTAGAACCTATGTGTTTTGAAGCGATACGCGCTGCTTTAATGTCATCACTAACGTCACCTTTCTCATCCTCCATACCTACCACAAAGGTATGGAGATTAGGAATCTCTTCTGCTGCTATTGCTGCTACGAGGCTGCTATCGAGTCCGCCACTGCAAAAAGACCCCACCGGAACTTCCGGATCAGCCAGCAGTCTTTTCTTCACAGCATTAATAAATGTTTTTCGTATCAGTTCACTGGTTTCATCGATATCTGTAAGGATATCATCCCTTATTTCAGGAATTCTGTAATATTTTACAAATCCTTCTTTTGGAGTGTAGTAGTGTCCTGCCGGAAATTCGTGTACTTCATCTACTCCTGCAATCGTCATTGCTCCCAACTCAGAAGTGAAGTATAAATTATTTTTATAGTAACCGTAATATAAAGGTTTTATGCCTATCGGGTCCCGTGCCAGCATGAAGTCATTGCCGTCAAAAATTGCGAAAACAAACATTCCATCCAGCTCCTTGACACAATCAGGGCCTTTATCCTGATATAAATGCAAAACTACCTCAGAATCGGATTTTGTTTTAAAGTGATATTTTGATGCAAGTCTGCTTCGAATTTTACGAAAGTTGTATATTTCACCGTTGCATATAATTCCTTTGTCTCTTGAATCAGCCAGAATAGGCTGATGCCCTTGAGCCACATCTACAATTGAAAGACGTGTATGCCCCAAAACAGATTTGCCGTTTATATGAATGCCTCTGTCATTTGGGCCTCTGTGTTCCAGAGCATCAAGCATCCGGTTTATTGTTTTTTCGTCTTTAGCACCAAAACATCCTGCTATGCCACACATAATAATCTCCTTAATTTACAAAAATTTTCCCAAGGTTTGCTGTAGTAAGCGGGTCGTCCATATACATTTTTAGGCCGTTGCGCTTTATAGATTCCATTCCTCTTTCGTCATATACCGGCATCTCAACTTCAGGGGCATCATCAGGACTGATTTTTTCTGCGATTTCAATACTTTTTTCAAGTTTTTCTAAAGAGAAATCAATTAGATAGCGGAGAAAAGAAAATGGATGCCGGATCATATGAAATCCATATTTCATGCATAAAGCCTGACCTTTTTTTGCATCATCATATGCCTTAGGCGTGGGATGTTCTTCATGAGTTGTTCCTGCGCTTTGAAATGTTGGTATATCAAGAATTAGATTAAGATGGCTCATAAGGATATTCAGTAAATTATGGCTTATTAGACCGTAATTGGGATTATATTCTATCCTGGGATCGGCAATGGTCGGAAAACCTGCATGTACACATGTTACACCAGGATTGAGTAATTGAGCAGCACACATGCCGAACAAAACTTCTGCATGTGTCATAGCAAGAACCCCATTATAACAATAAGGCGCACTTATGCCGGCCATGGGCATTGCTGATATAAATACCGGCAAGCCGGCCTTTACAACTTTTACAAAATATTCTGAGAAGTTTTCATTGACCTCAAGAGGGGGGCGGGTAAGGCAGAAAACAATCATAATATTTTTTCTTTTTTCATGAATTTCCACCGCCCTTGCAAGAGATCTGTCTGAGGTTACAGCAAAATAAAGCGGCTTATTACAGTTCTCATCCATTATCTTCATTTGCCGGACTTCATCTTTTAATTTTACACCTCTGCCCATACCGCTTACTACATGGTTTTTTTCGGCAGTTTGTGCAATTCGGACGACATGGTCTGCTGTAGGAATAACGCCGCCTTTTTCTGCTTTGTCATCATAAACATATGGTGCGGTTCCGCCTATAAAAAAACTGTTCAGAGGCACAAAAAATTCATTTAGACCCGGAACATTATTGAGACATCGCTTAACCAATTCAGAAGTGACAAATATCCTGTCTTCATATAAAACAGCCAGGCCTTCAGATTCATACTTCTTATAGGCTTCTTGAATTTCCGGCTGTTTACAGCCCACCCCAAGATTTTCGAGTATCCATAATGCATCTTCATGTATTTGAAGGAGCATATCTACTGTATCTTTACCAAACAAAGTTTTAGAAGTTTCTATTTGTTCCCTGTTGAATGGTTTAACCAATTGTTTCTCCTTGTTCCTTTAGGAACGTGGACGAAATAACTTCCCCAACTATGCATCACAGCTTCAGGCCACCTTTGCCCGATCTCAAATCACAAAAATATCAAAATAGCCTGCTATTCCATCAACTTTTGTGATTTGAGATCAAACAAATTTGATCCAAATCTATGCGCCTACTTGGGGAAGTTATTTCGTCCACGTTCCTTACCTGGTTTTATATAGCTTTTGCTGTGTGCTCCCTTGCCAACCCAGGACGCTTGAAATTCTTTGTCAATTGGTTTTTGTTCTCTTTTTTTCTATGTCCACACTTTGGACATCTCTTGAAGCCATATTGAGCCTCTCTGGATGGCAGATTATAACTGTGTCCACATTTAGGGCATCTCACTATTATTACCGGCATTTTTACCTCCCTCCCTTAAATATTACTTAGTGTTTAAGTTATACTTTATAGTTTATAATTATAATAAAGAATGCTGTTAAAGCATTATATTATTATTAACATTATATTATCTAAAATAATTTCAACTGAAATATTTAAGATAAATATTTTATAATGTCAAGTCGTTTGTAAAGATATTTGTTTTGCTGAGATATTTAGGGTTCTATCTACCAGAAATTTACAAACTCATTATGAAGCTAACATAAGGCAGCGGGCACTAAAATTTAAGAACGTCTGAAACTCGCGCATAAGTGAGTCTAAAGAAAAAGAGTATTAATATCGCTTAAGAAAATTGATCCTTATGACTTAAATTCATATCCTTAACAAGGAGATACAAAAGCGCCTCTTTTTTCTTAAGACTCACTAATACGCTCAAACAGTCAGCCATTTTAAATTTAAGCGCCCGTCACCTCATGTCGTTGACAAGTTAATTTTTGAGTTTGTAAATTTCTGATCTAATGAATGGATATTGGATGGGCCTGTAAGATTTTATTCAACATCTAGATCTTGTACATCAAGCATATCAGTGAGTTTTGTGAGAGGAAGAATTATTTGATCTAATTCATCTTCAGATAGTTTTTTCAGACCGTCAATAATTTTTTGCTGGATGGGAGGAGGGGCATTCTTGGCAAGATTTTTGCCTGAATCCGTGAGTTCTATAGTAATAATTCGTCTATCAGGTGAGTTTCTGAACCTTTTCACAAGACCTTTTTGTTCCAGCCGATCAACAATTCCAGTGACCGTGCTTGATTTAACCATTATATGCTTGGCTATCTGTGAGGGAGGCAATGGACCGTTTTCGTATAATGATAGAAGACAATTAAGCTGCGGAGCGCTTACCTGATATTTTTTGTTTAATTCTTTAGTGTAAAATTCTCCTGCCTGCATTAATTTGCGTATAGAGAATATTATTTCCTTTGAGCGATGTTTTATTAGCATTTCAACTCGTTACAATTATAAATTATTTGTATATATTTATTAAAATTCAATAAATAAAATAGATTAATAATAAAAATAATAATTTTATCTAAAAATATTGCAAAAGAAAATATTAAGCAATGAATTTTTATTTTTTTTCTTTATTTTTCATCTTACTCTTAAAGCTGAGCCATTTTTCTAATCTTTGCTTTATTATTTTTTCATAACCCCTGTCAGTTGGGAAATAATATCGTTGATTCTGTAGCTCTTCAGGCAAATATTCCTGGTGAATATATGCGTCTTTAAAATTATGAGCATATTTGTAACTTTTTCCGTATCCCAGTTTTTTCATCAGCCCTGTGGGAGCATTTCTTATATGTAGAGGAACAGGCAGCGTACCTGTACTTTTGACAACGTCTTTAATTTTTTTAAAGGCCAAATATATGCTGTTACTTTTAGGGGCGGTAGCAAGATAGACGGCGGCTTGAGCGAGAGCCAGTTCGCCCTCAGGGTGGCCAAGAAATCTAAATGCTTTCATAGCGTTCAAAGCAACTTCGAGCGCATTAGAATCTGCGTTTCCCACATCTTCAGAAGCGAATCTTACCATTCTGCGAGCCAGATACAACGGGTCTTCACCTGCTGAAAGCATACGTTCAAGCCAATAGAGAGCTGCATCGGGATCACTGCCTCGCAGGCTTTTGTGAAACGCGGAAATAAGATTATAGTGCTCTTCACCGGATTTGTCATAAACAAGACTTTTTTTCTGAAGAGCAGACTCTAAATCTTTGATAGTTATATGCCGCTTTTTCTTTTTATCTGAAGTATCACTTTCCGATGATAGAAGTGAAGCCGTCATCTCAAGGTTGTTTAAAGCTGTACGTGCATCTCCATCTGCTATTTGTATAAAATATGCGAGAGCATCTTTTGATAAAACAAGGTTTAAGTTTCCAAGACCTCTTTCTTTGTTTTTAAGCGCTCTATTAATTATGGCATGGATATCATCCTGCGAAAAAGTCTTTAAAACAATTACACGGCATCTTGACAAAAGGGGCGCTATAACTTCAAAGGAGGGGTTTTCAGTTGTAGCTCCGATCAGGGTTATCAGGCCATTTTCTACGTGATGAAGGAATGCATCCTGCTGCGCCTTGTTGAACCTGTGTATTTCATCTACAAAGAGAATGGTTTTTTTTCTATAAAGCTTTTGCTGATTTCTTGCCTCTTCAATAACGGATCTTATTTCTTTTATTCCTGAAAGGACAGCGGAAAAATGGACAAAATAAGATTTTGTTTCACCTGCGATTATTCTGGCGAGAGTCGTTTTGCCGCATCCTGGAGGGCCCCATAAAATCATTGAAAAAATCCGGTCTTTTTCAATGGCGTTACGGATAAGGCTGCCTTTGCCGACGACATGCTTTTGACCTACAAATTCTTCAAGGCTTTTCGGTCGCATTATTTCTGCAAGAGGTCTTGATGCCCGTGCTGCTTCTTGCGCTCTTTGTTCAAACATGTCCAATTATTCACCTAACGCTTTTTATGCTTTTTATTAAATTCGATTCTTCCCTTTCTCTGTCGAATCGGTGTCGCGTCTTGATTAGCGCATTAGCTGACACCTGAAAAAGTGGTCTGACCTTTGATGTTTCATCTTGAAGTATCTCGTATAAGCGCCAACGAGTTTCGGGTCATTCCTTAAATTCGATGGATATGCCTTCTCCTTTATGGATCAATTTTTTTATTCCGGCCCGGTTCATTTTTTCTTCGTTTTTCTTGATTACAGTTTTTTTCGACCGGCGGTAATGCCCTTTCAAGCCTTGTTCCCAAGCTATTCCTATGAACGAAAAAAAGATAGTTTAATGGGTCAATGGTTAATGTTTAATGTTTAAGATGTGATGAATCATATTTATCTTATTTTTTTCTCTGTAGTAAATCCCCGCCGTTCCGGTTCAGAAACGCGCAGATACTTTCGAAAACATCTTTGTTCATCCCAGAGTCTCTTTAAGCAAAGTGGATTCGGCTTCATTCATTTTCCATCGTCCCGCTTATCAAGCAATTGCTTTACTACTATTTCTTCAAACTGTTTTATATCTTCTTCATCCGCTATCAGTGCTTCTGCTTTTTTCCGTTTTTGGTCGAACTCTTCGTAACGGTCGTCAGCAATTTTTTTAGCAACTCCTGCTTTAACTTTACCTGCATGGGTTAAAAGTTCCTGTTCGTTGAATTCTAAAAAACTGTCGAGCTTATCTGTCCATTGCTCCATGGTAACAGTTTTTCTTTGGCGCGCCTGTCTTTCGGCATAATCCAAATACATGGTGACAATTTCATTCAGGTCTTTTATTTCATCAGCATTCAAATAATTTTTAGCAATGGCTACATCCTGTTTTCGAACAATAGAGCCACGCCATGAAGTTAGCCCCATATTTGGCACATCATGATTACTGCGATTTTCAATAAGTTCAGCGGCGGTTTTACCAGTGGTAGCCCAGAGCATTTTATTTTGTACTTTTTTAAAGAAAATCTGTGCCTGATCTGATGTTTTATCATAATTGATGGCGGTCGCGTAAATATCCCTGATTTTCTGATAGAATCGCTTTTCTGAAACCCGAATATCCCGGATACGTTCCAGCCACTCATCAAAATAATCCCACTTTTTAACCTGTTTCAGGCGATCATCATCCATGGCAAAGCCTTTGATGATGTATTCTTTGAGGATATTGGTCGCCCATATTCTAAATTGGGTTGCACGTTTGGAATTGACTCGGTATCCAACGGCAATAATGGCATCGAGATTGTAATATTTTACCGGTTTAGTCTGTGTTTTACCTTCTATTGCCCCATGTTGAGTGGTATGTTCCAAAATGGAACCAACCACTTTTTCGTCTAATTCACCGCTTTCAAAGATGTTTTTCAAGTGTTTTGTGATGGCCGGGCGCTTTACATCGAAAAGTCCAGCCATTTTATTCTGGGTCAGCCAGATGGTTTCATTCTGGAAAATAGTATCGATTTTGACTTTGCCGTCTGTTGTGGTGTAGAGGACGATTTCGGATTGGTTTGAAGATAGTGTCATTGGGTGACCTCCGATATTTTTTCAAATTGCAAAGTATGACTATCTGGTTTTTGCTACGTCAGGTAGCTCCTCGATTTCAGAGGCATTGGTATAGCAATTTCACTGAACACACAAGTTCCAATTGGAACTATAGGAATTGATTCTTCAGTAATTTTGTCTATATATGAAACTGCATTCCCAATTGTTTGTAAGTCACAAAATGATGTGGTTCGAGGTTACCATATAGACGGAAAAAGGGGGGTGAATTCACCGTCCCTCTTTGTATGGTTAGAAAGAATTAATCCCATGATCTATTTTTGTTAATTTTCTATAAAAAAATCGGTCGCGTCTTGATTAGCGTATTAGCTGACACCTGAAACAAGTGGTCGGACCTTTGATATTTCATATTGAAGTGTCTCATATAATCCGGCAACGAGTTTCCGGCATTCCTTAAATTCGATGGATATGCCTTCTCCTTTACTGATCAGTTTTTTTATTCCGGCCTGGTTCATTTTTTCTTCGTTTTTCTTGATTACAGTTTTTTCCGATTGGCGGTAAGGCCCTTTCAACCCTCGTTCCCAGCTTCTGACAGGGAACGAAAAAAAGATAGTTTAAAGAGTCGATAGTTAATATTTAAGATCCGACCCTGTTGTTTTCTCTCTGTTGTTTTCTCTTAACTACCTAATTAATAACCATTGCAAAGTTGCTTATCCACTTTAATTTCAGCGAGTTTTTCTTTGTAGGTATTGAAATAAACAAAAGTATAATACAACCCTTTCTCGAAAGCTAAGTTTCCCGAATTTTGCTGGCACACCTTTGGAACTATCTCTTTATACAGTTCAGTTTGAAATTCGTTGAGTTCTTGTTTTGTTAACCCCATTTTTACTTTTAAAATATTAGTGATAATAACATTTTTACCCTCTGCTTTTGCAGATGTTGATAAAGTCATATCATCTACCATTTTTTCAGCATTTTTATTATTATAGCTTGCAATTTGAGAGGCAATGGATTCAATTGAATAAACTTTTTTTTCATCAGATTTTTGTGCGACAGATTTGTCATTATTGAAAAAGACAAAAGATTCCATAATCTTAAAGAGGTATGGTTGTAGTTGATTGAAACGAGTCCGACCTTCCACAGCAGTATAGGTGGAGACACCGCAAGTAACAGACCAGCGTTTACCTGGCGTTATCATGAACGTAACAATTTTCTTTCCGAAATATTTTCCGGATAGTGTTTCAGCCTGAATTTCGATTTCACCATAAAGTGCTGAAACCTGATTAGCTTTGACCCTAATTTAGGAAAAAATTGTCCTTGACTTGGGGTCCACTTCAACCCAAGAATCAGCCATTTTTTATGCAGCTAATATTTGCATATCACAATTATTAAAGCGTTTCAAAATCTCAGTGGCTTTCCCGTTGATGCAATAATCTGATTTCTGCATTTCCAGCTTTTGACGAACATGGATATGGGCTCTCAGCTCCAAAACTTTTACAGCGTGCTTCGCAGTCAGTGTAACTTCCATCAAAATTTCTCAGAAAACATCCCCCTGGTGCAGTTGTTTCAGGAAATCTTTCAGTGGCAGAACGTCTAAGCCATCAAAATGATACGCTCTTTTGCCCATGTAAATACCAATCATCTTATCCACATTGATACGGTCAGAGCTGCTCAACGAACGCATAGGGCGTTCCCATTTCCTGTCCCATTTTTCCGCCAGTTTTACTTCGAGGCAAACAATGTGAGCATTAGAGGAGGCTTGCCGTTTCCGGATTTCAATCACAAAATCGATTTCCACCCCGCTGCCTGTCCGATAGAAAGATATCTGCCGGTTCTTGTTTTGGGTAAGATTATAGACTCTTAATTC
>JAUWFS010000255.1:0-2574 GCA_030606805.1 Deltaproteobacteria bacterium | reverse complement strand
CACTTTTGTATATTTTTGTTAAAAGGATAAACTCAAGCCATAACGTTTAATTTTTCTAACTGATATTAATACTCTTTTTTCTTTAGGCTCACTTATGCGCGAGTTTCAGACGTTCTTAAATTTAAATGCCCGCTGCCTCTGGTTAATCTCATATTTGAGTTTTCAAATTTCTGATTTTAAAACCAGAATTTGTATTTTTACAACAAAATTTATTGAGTGTAAAGTATTTTTTTTAACTAAACTCTTCAACAAGATATCCTTTTCGGATTAAAAGTGCGGCCGTTACTCCGGTTAAATATTTTTCGCCAACTCCACATGAGGGGCTTTTATCTTTAAGAAAGCAGCGCTTGATTTTTTGCTCCCTGATCATATCCAATGCTGCATAGGCTCCTTCAATAAATGCCTCAGTATTATCATCACCGAAACTGTTTATAACTTTAGCTGTTCCATCCAGAACATCAAAACCATCTCCTTCAACGAGAATTGAGGGAGCTCTTGGAGTAGTAAGTCTGCCAAGCTCTTCGGGACAGATCGGAAGAATTTTTTCAGATCCCAGCAGTTTTATTAAGGCTGAGTTTTTTTTGTTTTTTCCATCATATCTGCATTTGTATCCTAAAAGACAGGCGCTTATTGCTATCATAAGGTACTTATTCTTTAATATATTTTTTACACAAAGCAAGGTGCTGAAGGGATTTATGATGGATTCCAACATCGGGATAATTGGTAAGGACAGCCTCGAAACGGCTCAAAGCTGCTTTATAGTGCTTGCTTTTGTAATAAAAGAATCCTACGTAGAATTCATGCCCTGCAAGACTTTTTAAGCATTTTTTTAATTTAACTCTTGCTCTGTTTGCATAGGCGTTTTCCGGGAACTGTTTAATCAGCTTTTTAAAAGTATCCAGTGCTTTTTGCGCTGTGGTCTGGTCTCGATCAACAGTATCTATCTGTTCAAAATAGCAAAGTCCTATCTGATAGATAACATAAGCAATTGCCTCGTTACGCGGATGAAGGTTAACAAACTCATCATATGCAGATATAGCCTCTTCATACTCCTGTAATTTGTAATATGAATCAGCGATTTTCAGCTCTGCAAGAATTGCATATTTGCTGAAAGGATACCAGTCCCTTAATTTTTCAAAATATTCTATTGATGTTTTATAATTCTCTTTTTTAAACTCATTCATTCCACTACTTGCAAGTTCCTGGATGCTCTTTTCTTCTTTTGGCTCAAGCCAAGCACAACTTGAAAAGACAAGTAATGAAATGATGGCAATTGTTAAAATACGTTTCATTATTATAAAGTAATATTTTCGTAATAGTATAGCCACTAAGGCACAAAGTCGCAAAGAAGAGATATAAATTACAATCTTGGTGTCTTTGTGGCTGACCTATAGATTCTCCGTATCCTATTCAAAAACCAGGATAAAACCCATTTTGAATTTACGCAAAGTCTTTATTTACAAATAGTTATATTTTGACAGACTGCCCATTACCACGGAATTTGAATAGGATACGATTCTCCATATAATGTTCTGCCGAAAATACAGCACTTGCCGCATCTCCAGCAGCGGTTACAATCTGGCGCAGGCCGGTACTTCTTACATCACCTGCTGCAAACACACCCGGTACTGATGACTGCATATTCGAGTCGACGATTATAAAGCCGTAATCATCTACTTTTACTTCATCTTTTAAAAAATTTGTGTTGGGTAGTATGCCTGTCCATATAAAACAGCCGTCCACGGAGAGTTCTTTTGTTTCCCCTGTTTTAACATTTTTTACTGTAATCTTTTCTACATTGGCTAAACCATCAATACTTGTTAATACGGAATCCCAGATAAATTCAATTTTATCATTGGCAAATGCTCGTTCCTGCAGGATCTTGGTTGCCCTTAATTGATCTCTTCTATGAATAAGATAAACCTTTTTTACAAACTTGGTCAGAAATATGCTTTCCTGAACAGCGGTATCTCCGCCCCCCACTGCCGCAACCATCTTGTCTTTGAAAAAAGGTGCGTCACAGGTTGCGCATGTAGATAAGCCTTTTCCAAAAAAAATATCTTCACCTGTGATGCCGAGCTTTTTGGGTGAAGCTCCTGTAGCTATAATAATTGTGTGGCTTGTGATAGTCCTGTCGCTTAACTTGATTTTTTTGACGGGCTCAGACAACAAATCAAGAGAAATTACTTCATTTGATTCTATATTAAGATCAAATTTTTTAACCTGCTCGGTCATTTTCTGAATCAAGTCAGGCCCGCTGATTCCTTCTGGAAAGCCTGGATAATTTTCTATCCAGTCAGTTATGAGGACCTGTCCTCCCGGCACAATTTTTTCAATCAGGATTACGTTCAATCTGGCGCGTGCAGCATAAAGACCGGCGGTGAGCCCGGCCGGACCACCGCCGATTATAACAAGGTCATAATCAAGACTTTTCATTACAAAGTTTCCTATAAAATTTTGTTTATAACTTCTTCCAGCTTTGATTTGGCAACTATACCTATCACCTGTTCTACTACATTACCATCTTTGAAGAACATAAGCGTGGGTATAGATCTTATTCCGTATTTGCCGGGA
>JAUWFS010000247.1:0-3469 GCA_030606805.1 Deltaproteobacteria bacterium | reverse complement strand
GGTTCCAAGCCCAGCTTTAATTTGCTCTTTTGCAATGAGAATTTCTTGAATAAATGGCAATGGCAGATCTGGATTTTCTTCAATTATTTGACCGATGCTTGCCCAATATTCAATTTGACCGGCAATAGATCGTTTAAATATTTTTGATTTAATTTTGGCTTTTATTACAAGATCATCTGACATTTTAACAGCCGTCGGCATAATTATACTCCATTTTTATTGTTTTTATTCATACAGGATGATAACAATATGAACCATAAGACAATATTTTGCAACTATTAGTTTCAAAAGTGGGGTAATGGATGGAAAAACACCTTAACGAATATTGCCGAAAGATGCCTTTTGCCTTAACTTGCAGCCGGACGATTCTTTTTTTGCTTCTTACTTTCCTCTTCTTTCATGGAGAGATAAGAAAAAGTTTTGGAGAAGAAGGTCGTTTTTCAGATCATTTGTATGGAACAGTTACTGACAGGCTGACCGGACTTATGTGGACAAGGAATGCTGATCCGGCCGATAATACATACGACTGGTTTCGCGCCCTTGATGCTGTTTCCCAACTCAATGCAAAAAAATACTGCGGATATCACGATTGGCGATTGCCTAACGTAAACGAACTTGCAACCCTTATTGACAGAAGCAGGTATGCTCCGGCGCTTCCTCGCAGCCATCCTTTTTCCAATGTAAAAGTCTGGTACTGGACGAGTACTACTACAGCCGATTACAGCAATCACGCATGGCGTATATATCTCTTTCTTGGACATATAGACTATGGCCACAAACACCATATGCTCAACCATGTCTGGCCGGTACGCACTGCGGGCAGCGCCGTTGATCTGATTCCAAAGACCGGACAGAATGTTTCTTACTATGCCGGAGATGATGGGGCGTTTAAGAGTGGAAAAGCCTGGCCTGAAAAACGTTTTTACGATCATGGGAATAGGACTGTTACGGATCATCTTTCCGGATTAATGTGGACAAAAGATGCAAACCTTCTGCACGGCAGAGGGAACTGGTTCCAGGCTAAAAAGTTTATTATGCGCCTCAATGCTGAAAAGCACGGCGGTTATAAGGACTGGCGACTTCCGAAAGTGAAAGATTTTAGAACGCTGATTAATTGCAGCAAAGAAAATCCGGTTCTTCCTGATCGCCATCCGTTTTTGCATACAGCTTCAGGTATATATTGGTCATCCGAGCAGAATGTTCAGGATCTCGATTATGCCTGGTGTGTGGACATGAAAAACAGCAGAGTTGATTACTATAACAAGATCAATCACGCAGAGTATGTCTGGGGAGTAAGGAACTTCTCTATTATTTATTGAGATGATACAGGGGCACTAAATATCTCAATTACTTTTCCTGCGCCCCCTTTAATATATTTGTCGGGGAAAAGGGTCTCAATTTTCTGAATGTACCGGGTGCAATGTGTAGGACAAATATTCTCCAGATCATTAATCAACTCAAAATCACTGAATCCGTGAAGCCCTCCAATGAGCGTGCTGACCCTGCCGACTTGTGACGCTGCCTTCATGATTTTCCGCACTCCCGGATGAGAGCATCCCGCAATAACGGTTACACTTTCCTCTTTCTTTATAACCAGAGAATGCTCAATATTTTGAAGTTCTCCCGTGGAATAGATATTTTCACAAATTTTAAGCCTATCATCCACCCTTACTATCGTGTTCCCATATGTTTTGCATGAGTCAGGAATAAACACTTTCACCTGATTTTTTTTCAGAAAATCCAGAAGCCCTCCAGTGTGATCCCAGTGATCATGCGAAATAAAAACCATGTCTATTTCAGAAGGATCAATATCGAGTTTTTTCATGTTATCAAGCAGAATACTGCCTTTTGCGCCTGTATCAAAGAGAATCTTCCGGTCGTATGCTTCAACAAGGCAGGAAAATCCCCAGTCCGGGGTAAGATTTTTATCCCATGCGGTGTTGTCGTATATAATAGTGATTTTCATGAGACCTTTTTACCATTGCCCTTCAACATTTGCTCCATCAGCAAGGGGCAATTTCCCTTCATTAAAGGCATCTACAGCATCTCTGACCGTGCCGCTGGCATCATTCGCCACCTTTACCCCTGCAACCTCAAGTGTTTTAAACGCATTGGGTCCGCATAAACCTGTAAGCAAAACCTCTGCGCCTTTGTCACTTAACATGGCGGCAGCCTGAATTCCGGCGCCTTTAAGAGCGTTTACATTCTCTGAATTGTCCACAACTTCAAACTCAAAGCCGTCTGTATCAACTATAAGTATATACGCAGCCCTTCCGAATCGAGGGTCAACCTGTGAATCAAGATCTTTGCCTTTGGACGTAACAGCTATTTTCATTTTCTATTTTTCCTTTAACCTAAATTATGCTGGATTCGTTCCACCGCCTCCGCAAACCTGGTCATTTGCAATAATTTGCAGTTTTCCTGCTATAAGATCTTCAACCACCGGCCTTATGTCAGCCCGTTCCGCATCATAATAGACATCAATACCCACCTGCTTGAACCCCATAAGCGGTCTCATGCCGATTCCTCCAACTACGAGGGTATTAACTTTATGTTCTGCCAGCAGGTTGACAGGAACCATGCATCCGCCCTGGGCATGTTCCTGGTTTTGCAGTGTTGAAACATTTTTTATTTCTCCATTTTCCACATCAACAAATGTAAACACCTCACAATGACCGAAATGTCCTGCCCTGGTTCCGTCAAGACCACCCTGTCCGTTGGATGGAACTGCTATTCTTCCGTTTTCCATAATTAAAGTTCTCCTTATTTAATCAGTTTGTTTGTAATGTTTAAAATATTATTAAGGTACTGCAACAGATTTTCTGCATGAATTTTATCCGGTCGGGGCGGGAGTTGCATAAGAATACCAAGCCCTTCGCTTGCCGCATGAAAATCCTTGGATGAAAGAGAACTTACTGCGGCACAATTGATCATCGGATTTGTTAAAACCAGTTTTTCCACCAATTTAAGACCGGTCATGTCGGAAAGCGATTCATCAGTAACTACCAGTTCAAAGTTATTAACTGAAATCATGGAAAGGGCATCGCCGCCGGACTCTGCACGGGAAATGTTCAAATTGACATTTTTTTCCATGTTTGATGCTAAATCGGTAAAAAAATCTTTATCAGAACTTACCAGCAATACATGAATCATTTATCTCTCCTGAATTAAAATGTTTAAAAGTAGTTTACCATATTTTATAAAATAATAATACCAGAAGTTTGAAAACTCAAATATGAGATTAACCAGAGGCAGCGGGCAATTAAATTTAAGAACGTCTGAAACTCGCGCATAAGTGAGCCTAAAGAAAAAAGAAAAATAGAACGTTATGGCTTGAGTTTATCCTTTTAACAAAAATATACAAAAGTGCCTCTTTTTTCTTAATGCTCACTAATACGCTCAAACAGTCAGCCGTTTTAAATTTAAATGCCCGCCACCTCTAATTGTTAACAAGTTACTTTTGAGTTTT
>JAUWFS010000140.1:0-8909 GCA_030606805.1 Deltaproteobacteria bacterium | reverse complement strand
TGCCCAAAATTATGTGTGGGTGAAGCTGTGCCGTTACTCCTTTTCCGGGCCTAATCCGACCAGCGGAAAAAGACCTTGAGTTTATTTCCGTGGGAATTAGGTAGGCGTTTATCGTATTGTAATCGGCCCACAACAATACCTGGAGCGATTTTTATTTTTTCGGCAAAGGCTTCTATAGGCGCTAAAGATCGGCCATCCCATGACGCAATAAACCGGCGGTAATCGGCAGGGGGGATCAGTCTGTCGCGGGCAAAGGCATTGGCCTCTTCCTCTTTCTCGCTATCCATGCCATTGCCCTCGATAAAGATTTCTTTGCGGCCATGCCTGATTATATGACCTGCTTCATGAAAAAATGTGAACCAAAGCTGATCATTACTCTTGTAGCGAAGACTCATCTGAATGACGGCTTTATCGCCTAACCATCGTGTTGCGCCATATACGCCTGTCTTAGGAAGCTCGGGAATGAAAACCACAGCCACTCCAGCGGAGGCACAAATGTTAACTAACCGAGGTTGAAAAATTTTAGGCTCCTCCATAGTCAGTCCTCGAATGACATCAAGAGCCTCTTGAAAACGTTTTCTGTCAAAGGGTTCACAAGCTATCTGCCGGGCATCAATTTCGCCCTTCCGAAGCCAGGCGGATACAAACTCGGCGCAAGCCTCAAAGCGTATTGTCTGACGGTATGCAACCTGATGCTCCTGCCACACGGTTAACCATTGCTCAGGAGAGGCGACACCGAAAAAACGTAACACCTCAGTGAGCTGTGAAATTTTGTCACTTTTTTTAGGAAGCCACCCCAGCTTGGTCAGGTGACGTAGAGGTACCTTCTTTAACCAATCCAAATGATCTTCCAGTCGTTTTTCTTCGGCAAAACGAGAGCGATCTTCCTGGAACTGCCTTTCCAGGTTGTTCCAGAAATGTGCCGGACGGCCAAGTGAGCGCTCCAGCTTCAAAGCGGTTTCTGATGTTATCGGCGATTTCCCCTTGATGATTTCATTGATGGTTTTCTTGGTCAGCCCGGTCCTGGCGGATAGTTCGGCCTGGGTCATACTGTAGGCTTCAAGATATTCCTCCAGTACCTCACCTGGCGGGACCAAATAATCTGGAATATATTGATTTAACATTGTATCAGCCATGAGTGTCCTCCACTCCTAGTATTTTGATCGCGGTTACCTGGGACCAGTCTAATCCACCGTCATCGCGCCTTGGAACCGGATCATAATCGGGAATGAAAATAAGACGATAGGGATGATCCAAGTCCACCGACAGCTGGCCGGACCTTTTTCCCTCAATGAGTTCATGGCAACGCTCAGGCGGACTTTTTGGGGGCCAGAAGTCCATCAGGCTCGTAGCGGCCCGCAGTTCTTTCATACGAATTCGGATCTTTTTAGCACGCAATTTACCGTGTATTTTTACGAGCTGTGCACCCTCATTGAAGGATTTTGCAAGCTTTTTGTTTTTAAACGATATAACCATATAATTAGAAAGTCAAGAAATTGTTAACCAGATAGGTTAATATTTTATTCATTTTACGATTTATACGATACTAATCGTTTTCCTCAACACCCTGCCAGCATAAGAATAAATACGTTACATCCCACCATACAAGCATTTTCCGTTTGACCAAATATATGAGTCAAATTTTGTTCGATTTCAGGTCCCCCAAATGGAAATGTGAGCATTTACCTGAATGCCCTCCGCAAGGGCATCACCAATATTTCCCTGGCCTTTATTATATAGTAGTACAGTCATTTTCTATTGCCCGACCTTTTTGTCACTGGCTCCGCTGGACTTCACCCACTCGTCGACTTCCTGTTTATTAAACTTCCAAAGCCGACCGATCTTGTGTCCAGGCATATTTCTTTCACTAATCCATTTGTAAACGGTATCCCGCTTGATGCCAAGATAAGCCGCAATCTCATCCACAGAAAGCCATCGGTCTTCCATCATTTGTCTCCATTCACGTTTGTCATCGTAATGCCCTCTTTCAAACGTATAGTCATGACTCAAAAAAATATATTATAAAAAATCAATTGTCAATCGGTTTATCCGAGTATATGATCGGTTTAACCTAATTTGACCGATTATTATTTGAAAGGCTCTAATTGAACAAACTTGCCGGCATATATGTGCATATTCCTTTTTGTATTAAGAAATGTCCTTACTGCGACTTTTATTCCATAACAAACCAGTCCCTTAAACAGCCATTTATCGAGGCCTTAATCAGGGAGATGCAAATGGTCTCAAGCCATCCTTTAGTATGCGATACCCTGTATTTCGGAGCTGGAACTGCCGTAGCGTAAAGAAATAAAGAGAATGTAAAAGAGGGCAGGGCGCCTATAGAAGAAAAAGAGATTTTAAGCAAAGAGCAGTGCATGATGGAGATGATTTATCTTGGGCTGAGGAAGATGGGTATATTCTTCCCATTCAGCCAAAAAACCACTGTGCACTTTCAAGAAAAGGGATGCTTTTTTTGGACAGCATAGCTTCGATGTTTATGTGCTTCTGAGTCTGCGAATATCACCTATTCGGATTGTAACGTTTTTTGAATCAAAATATTCTATTAATGGGATTAAATATTTACGTGTAGTGCCAGTCATCTCCTTAAACTGGGGAGTCGTTATCTCTCCGTGAGTTAAAAGAAAATCTACCAGTCTTTTTTTCAGGCTATTTACAACCTCCACATGGAAATAAAGTTCTTCTTTTGTTTTGATTATTAGCCCTTCCTCTATAAGAAGCATAAGCACATCTTTGGCTCTTTTTGCATCAATGTCAAGTGTTTTGCTCAGATCTTTGAAATATGGAGGACAGAGTCCGCTTTTAAGATATGTAGTCAAAATTTTTTCTTTTACTTCAGCCTGATCGCCTCCAAGGGAAACAGTATGTGAAGAAAGGCGGACAGTCTCTCCCTCAGAAACGACTTCTTTGTTTTTTATCATCATGTCGAGCATAAGATTAAAAAGTTTTAAACCGGCCGAAGGCAGCTTGGACTTGAGTTCTTCTTTGGGCATACCGGCTTTTAGCGGATTTGTCCTGTGATAATTTTCAAGAAAGAGTGAAATTTTTTTATTTAAATTTTCATAGCAGTTTTTGTGGATGTAAATTTTGTTTTCCCTGTCGGCACATTTGACTGTCTTTATTGACATTAGCTTTTGCAGGGCATTATCAAGCTGTTTTTCAGGTATATTTGTCATAATTTTGAGGTTTGAGAATGAGATTCCTTTATAACCGGAATTGTCAACATGGTAGGCAATAATTTCTTCAGGCGGTTGTGTTATCAGAGTTTTTAATCCTTCAGAAATACTTTTTTTGAACCGTTTATGTTTTTGGGGAAGCGGGTTTAATATTTGTCCTCCACCGATTGTGCGTACCGGAGAATAGCTTCTAATAACGAATTTGTCATCACTTACTACGGCAACAGGTGAATCAAGCCTGATTTGGGCAACAGTAGTTTCTCCCGGGATAATTTCGTCTTTATCAAGCAATACAACATGGCCTGGAATTTCGCTGGTACCTGTATGGAATCTGATGAGTGTGCGGTTTTTAACGGGTTTTTTATTGCTTTTAAGAAAGTGAATAGACACGTCAAGCATATAACTTGGTCGTAAAGCCCCGGGGCTGGATACTACTTCTCCTCTTTGCACGGAAGCCTTTTCAAGTCCCTGAAAGTTAATTGCTGTACGCATCCCCGCTTCCGCAATACTGACGCTCTGATTATGTACCTGAATACCGCGGACTTTTGATGTAATACCGGAAGGATAGATCATAACGGTATCGCCGGTCTTGACATGTCCTGAAATCAGGGTGCCTGTAATAACTGTGCCAAACCCCTTTATGCTGAAAACTCTGTCTACAGGAAGACGAAACAGACTTTTTACAGAACGGCTGGGAGTCACAGCACTTAATTCATCAAGGGTTTTTATAAATTCAGGAATCCCCTGGCCTGTAACAGATGATACCGGCATAACCGGTTTGCCCTCAAGAAATGTTCCCCGGGTAAATTCGTTTACATCTTCGATTACAAGCTCCAGCCATTCTTCATCCACAAGGTCGGTTTTTGTCAAAACAACGAGACCTTGTTTTATTTCCAGAAGGGTGCAAATTTCCATATGCTCTCTTGTCTGAGGCATTACTCCTTCGTCAGCCGCAATTACCATTGCAACAATATCAATACCTGTGGCTCCTGCGACCATGTTTTTTATAAATTTTTCATGGCCGGGCACATCAATAATTCCAAGATGCTGACCGCTGGGGAGATCAATAGAGGCAAAGCCCAGTTCAATAGTTATTCCTCTGAGCTTTTCTTCCTTTAACCGGTCAGTATCAATGCCTGTAACCGCCTTGATAAGGGCGGTCTTTCCGTGATCTATATGTCCGGCTGTTCCGAGAATTATCTGTTTCATGTTGATTTTTTATTGCGGAAATAGTCTGCTATATACGCAGCTCCGACAAGGAACATTCCCATACATGCTACATATATGATATTTGCGTCTGGATAGAAAAAGCGGGAGAGTAAAACGGCAAAAGCAGCTCCAAGTACAACTCTTATTATAAAAATATAGAATTTGGTCATAATTTAAGCCTATAATTAGGGTTACGGGTTTCGAGTTACGGGTTCAGAGTTTAGGGTATTCTGCCAATTTATAAACTATCGGAGCGAAGCGATTTCATTAACTTTAGGCACTTTAATATACTTTAGCTCACTTTAGGCACTTAAGTTCATCATTATTAATATAGGGTGTCAAGGGGAATAACCTTGATATTCCCTGGGTTCGGTTCCTTTTTTAAAAAGAGCTGCAACTCCATTTGGTGAGTCTGCATTTTCAAGAAGTCCGCTGGTAGAGTTCATATGAACCTGTACAACATCATCAGGAATATCAAAGTATTGAAAAGGTTCGTCTGCCAGAGCTTTTTCCATAAATTCCATCCATATGGGAAGAGCCGCTCTTGCGCCTGTTTCCCGTTTCCCCAAGGTAACAAACTTATCCCGACCCACCCATACACCTGTTGCAATTGACGGGGAAAATCCGACAAAAAGGGCGTCTTTACATTTATCTGTAGTCCCTGTTTTCCCGGCGACAGGATGTTTTATAATATTTGCTTTTTTGCCTGTACCTTCTTTTACAACCGCCATAAGCATGTCTGTCATTATTGCGGCACCGGTACGTGACATTACCAGCCTTTTCTTTGGTTTTGCACGCCAGACAATGCGTCCGTTGTGATCAACAATCTCCATTACTCCGTACGGCTTTATACTTTTCCCCCTGTTTGGAAAAACCGTATAGGCAGAAGTCAATTCTAAAAGAGTCACTTCAGAAGTCCCTAGAGCAAGAGATAAATTTGGAGAAAGAGTAGATTTAATGCCGAGTTTGTATCCGAACTGGACTACAGAGGAAGGCCCGAGCATTTCTATTAGTCTGACTGCCGGTATATTTTTTGATAGAGCAAGAGCTTTTCTGAGAGTTATTTCACCCTGATAATTTTTAGAAAAGTTTTCAGGCTTCCATGCTTCGCCTTTTTTTCTTCCTTTAAAGGCAACAGGGGCATCCAGTATCATCATGTTTTGCGTGAAACCCTTTTCCATTGCATGAGCATAAACAATTGGTTTAAAAGCTGAACCCGGCTGTCTTCGTGCAACGGTGGCTCTGTTGTATGGACTTTTATAGAAATTTTTGCCGCCGATCATGGCAAGAATTCCTCCTGACTGAATGTCAAGGCAGACAAGGGCACTTTGAGGGTCAGGATTAATTATTCCCTGCTGTTTCATTCTTAACTCAAGATCTGAAATGCCCTTTGCAATTGCATCCTCAGCCGTTTTCTGCAGCTCATAGGAAAGAGTAGTATATATTGTAAGTCCTCCTTTATAAAGCCTTGATGAGCCTATAATATTTTCAAGGAAATCTTTAACATATTCAACAAAATAAGGCGCTTTGAGCGAGTTTTTATTTTTTTTCGATAAGTTAAGTGTTTCGTTTAATGCATTATTATACTCTGTTTCATTAATTATGCCTGTTTCCAGCATTTGTTTTAATACAATGTTTCTGCGTTTTATTGATAGATCTCTGTTGACCAGCGGAGAATATCTTGAGGGAGCTTTTGGCATGGCTGAAACAAGCGAGCATTCAGCAAGGGTTAAGTCTTTTACTGATTTGTTGAAAAATATTTTTGCGGCAGATTCTACTCCATATGCGCCGCTGCCGAAATATACCTGGTTGAGATACAGCTCCAGTATTTCATCCTTGGTGTACCGGCGCTCCAGGTGAAAAGCCAGAAAAGCTTCCTTTAATTTTCTGGCCAGGTTTTTTTGAGGAGTAAGAAAAAGCGTTTTTGCGAGCTGCTGTGTGATGGTGCTTGCTCCTTCAACAAATTTTCCCGCCCATATGTCCTTTATTATGGCTCTAATAATTCCTTTTATGTCAATTCCACTGTGGGTGTAAAAGTTTCTGTCTTCTGTTGTAATTATGGCTTTTTTGAGATATTCGGGTATGACTTTAAGGGTTACCGGGTCCCTTTTTTCTGCAAATAGTTCTGCTATAAGAACCTTGTCTGATGAATATATTCGGGTGACTGCAGACGGCCTGAAATTTTCAAGGGAGCTTATCTGGGGCAGGTCGTGCGTCAGAGCTAAAAAAAAACCCGCTAAAATTCCGCAAATAATGCCGGCTATCACTATAAGTAAAATGAAAATATTTTTTTTATTGATGAAATTTTTAATCATGGAAATAGCATATTACTTTTGTGCAATATGTTGACTGTAAACATTAATAATTATAATTATAACTATAACTATCAAATTTATTTGCAAGCGTTTACGGTTCACAGTTTCCAGTTTAAGGCTGTTCAAAACTTAAAACCGTGAACTGTAAACCGGCAACCGTAAACTGTTACATAAGGAGAACTCGTATGACCCATGAACATAATCATGAAATACATAATAGTTTAACATTTGATGAAAAATTGGTCAAACTACTTGAGCACTGGATTAAGCATAATGATGATCATGCTGAAAACTATAGAGATTGGGCAAAAAAGACAAAAGAAAAAGGCATGAATGATGTTGATTTGTTGTTGCAAGATGCTGTTGATATGACTGAATTGATAAACAATAAATTCAAAAAAGCTTTAGAGCTTATACGATAGTCAAAAGCTCTCTGAAAAAGTCTTTGAATTCTTCCCTATAATTGTGCTAAAGGAAGGACAGGTGAGTGGGTGTTATTTGGCTCTCTGGTATTTCCCGTGGTCGATTTCTATCAAAAGAATCAGTCTGTTATCTGTGTTTTCAAGTTGCCAGAATTTAAAAAATTTACACAGTAAATGCCATTATTTAAGCAGGTATTGAGATTTTAGTACGATATGGCCACATATACATTAATAATAGCGTTAAAAAGTTGTTCAACACCAAACGCAGAAAATACGATAACCTCTTGAAGTTAAAATAAAATGCTAACCCCGCAAAATACCAGAGAGCCTGTTATTTCTTCAAAATTAGAATTGCTGTTCGGCTGTGAGTGTATAGCGAGCTGTATGGGATCACCTTGATCAGTGATTAACATGCCAAAGATTTGGGCTTGATCACAAAACAAGCTTTTGCCCCCGTGCCGTTTACTGCTTATGGAACTGGTAATTCCGCTCCCTCCCTGATATAACAACAAACTTATCCTCCGCATATTTTCAGGCAGGAGAGCTAAATTATGTACAAATTCAAAGAAAAAATCAGTAGTTTTGACGTACGCTTGACCGATAATAACGATTGGCATATTCTTCCCATAAAACTAATTGATGATATCGCTTCGGGAATCCGCGATGGAATATGGTACACTATCCTGGGACCACCAAGAAGTCAAAAGAGTTTTTTATTAAAATCCATCTCATCTAAACTACAAAATGATAAACCATATGTAATTGTAGACTTGAAAAAGCTTAATTCATTTCAATATGAAAAATTTTTGCGTGATTTCTGGAAATTAATTGAAGATCAATTAAATAAACTGAATCCATCCGCATATGCTTTTTGTTATGGCGAAATAAGAGATATAAATCAGCTACTTAAAATATTTAAAGAATGTTTAAGTAAAATTAAACAAGATTTAGTTCTATTTATCGACCACATTGAGAAGATAGAAATTAGGCCTCTAATGCTGCTTTTTAATGTATTTCGGGATATTTATAGGACTCAAGAAGAAAACGATTCATATAGACTTACTTTGGTTGTTGCAAGTTCGTTTATTGTGCCCTCAATGGCTCAACAACAACCTCCGATCCCTGAGTTTGCAGAAGTAATCCCAATTCAGGACCTTTGTCCAGGTGCAAACAAAATTCTAATCGACTGTTTCGCAGAAATAAAAAGTGTTGAAATAACTAAAAATGCACGCAAACTATGTATAGATTATGCATCTGACGATCGTGAAGTAATTTTTAAGCTTCTCAAATATGCATACCTTCATGAGGATGAGGATGAGGATCACTCTATTGAGAAGTTGCCAATAAGAAAAAGAAATGTTCAAAACGCTATTGCTTGGTTTATTGAATATGAATCTAAGGACTATGTGCCACTTAGGAAAACTATCAGAGCCATTGAAAATAGCCCCCCTATAATAATGTTGTATGTATTAGGACTAATAGAATCCGGTTCTTTTTCGATGGAAGATCTGGGCCATATCACCGTTCCACAAACAAAAGTCGATCCATTGTTGCTCACAGGTGCAGTTCTAAAAAAGGGAAAGGGTGGTCTCTGTATACGAAATAAAATTTATCAGAGATGTTTAAATGAGTATTTTGATCTTGATCGAGTTGTAAATATTTTCAGAACTTCTGGTAATTGGGACATCGCAATTGAGTATTTAGAAGAAAAAATTGAGTATTTAGAAGAAAAAGATTCAAAAGATATTCCGGTAGTTAATGTGAAATTG
>JAUWFS010000043.1:0-17502 GCA_030606805.1 Deltaproteobacteria bacterium | reverse complement strand
CGCTTTTTAAAAACGCACTTCCTACCCCTTGTTCAAAAAAAGATATTTCCTTATATACAGGATATGCAAACACACCGGGCTTGTCCAACAACCGGATAAGATCGTGGTTCGCTGCGCTCACACAATCTATCCTTATTCGTTCGGTTCTATTCTGATAATGATAGCCCAAATATTCTAGTACCAAACGTTAAAATGGTAAGTCCTATTAAAATACCAAATGGCCCCCATAGTCCTTTGAGTAAAGTCGCTAACATTGCAACTGGAACAACGCCAACACCTGCAAGGAATAGACCTATGAAAACGGCAAAGCCACCCCAAATGACATATGTAAGTAGCAAGCCAAGAAACCATAATGTTAAGCCGAATACATAAGAAGAAAAGAACATACAAACTCCAGCCCACTCGCGGGTTTTCCTGAAAATTGCCATAGGAAGGAAAATGACAACATTGATAAGGAAGGCAATGCCTGATGCCAAGTATAACCATGGAATTAATACAGTCCCAAGCTTAATGCCACCCCAGATAAATAGAACTGGTATAAACAGTATTGCGATAAAAATCACACCACCTAAAAGCATACCGCTTGCTTCTTTAATTTTTTCTATCATCATGACCTCGTGTTTTTGGTATTAAAGTGCTAAACGATTTTAAGATGACAATAATTGTCGCGATGTTGATTAGTGCCCAAAGAGGGCGGTTCAAATGGAATCGAATTATCGGATTGTAAATGAATGCGATAATTCCAAGAATCCATACCCATTCAACCTTACTGTTCTCAAAAGCTACAAAAGTGAAATATATAAATATCGCACAACACACCCACCTTAATAAAATATAATAGCCATAGGGATTGGACGGGTTTAGCGCGAGTATCAAAAGACCAATTGCGATAAATCCGGGAATCCTTATATGCTTTTTCTCTGTGACCATAATATGGAACCGAACGACCAAGGATAACCTGATGAAAAAGCAAACAAAATATGGCTAAAAGACGAAGACAGATCAATAAACAACAAAATTTGTAGCAACCAAAAAACGGCCATGCTTTTTCAGTCAGAGTTCATCCGTTTGTTAGCATTTTCGCGGTATGACTCTGCTTTCTTTACGCGATGCTTTGCATATGTATATGCTCCAAATGTTGCGTAGAATGAAACCAGAATTCCCACAAAGCCAAATGAAAATTTTTTCTGATAGAAGGCTGCTGCAGATGCAACTAACGACAAAATAACTACTTGCGAGAAGAAAGTTAATTCAGCTCCGATTTTCGATAAAATCAAGCTCCGTCTTGTTTCTGGCCCTAATAAGCTCTGCATCTTTACAACAAAGTCCGATTCTTTTCCTTGTTCGGCCTGTTTTTCAAGCCATTTTATCAAGAGGAGTGTAACTGGCTGGACGGCGAGTGCTATGAAGTAGCCTGCCGGAACGGCTAAAACTGCTGTCATTGTGCCCGGCTCCACCGGACCTTTTACGAGATACCAGATAGAAGCCCAGAAAGCGTATCCAGGCAGTAATCGTGTAAAAAAATCATACCAGATATCTGGTATTCGCAACTCTGCGCGTATTGGTGAACTCATCCTATTGCTCCTGCTAACGCCGAACTCACCGGCAGGAAGGGGGCAAGGCAGACGCAATATTAAAGTTCAACACAAAAATACGCCTGAATTAAAAGACGACGACCCTTCCTGTCGGGTGAAGTGATTGGTTGGGAGGTCATGGTTCCTCGTCATCAGTCATATACTCCCACATCTCATTTTGATGCAACCAGATGGGATCTGCGTTTCTTCGGATGAACTCGTCTACATCCATACCGTCAATGGTTGGCGGCCGTTTAACTCGCTTCTGTTTCCCGTTGATGAATATGGTCATGTACTCCTTCTGCCCCCGCTTTTTTTCTGCCTTTTCAGCGGCAGTGAGTTTTCGTTTACGCTTTGCCATGATGGATACTACTCTGTTTCTTTCTCAACGTCATGAATACTTTTCGGTGATACCAGAACATAGTAGCGTCTTAATTGAAATCGTATGTACTCATCTGTTGATGGTCTTCCAGTACTTGATTCCCGCCGCCCCCTCCTGACATTCGGGGCATCGTCTTTCGTACATGTCGGATCCATTTGTTCCGTAAACATAGCCACAAATGGTACATTCGGTTTTATATGCATACTGTCCGTGGTCGGTTCCCGACACTCCGCAGTGACCGCAGTATTGCTGGCCGTTAGGATTGAAGTGGCCGATTTCTACAAACTCGCCGCTTCCGTCCTGCCATTGAATTTGCATATCAATGTCGTTCATATTGATCTCCTCTCCCAACGTTAAGCTCAGCGGCTGGCCCGAAAGCTTGCCCGCAAGGCCGCCGTGTTTATTCCAGTCCGCTGAGGTGTCTGGTTGGGCAATAGGTTTTATGGCGCTCCCCAATGCATTAGAGTTCCATTAATTTCATCGGTGATATTATTTGGTAGATAATTATTGAAAAGCCAGGGTGAATGGCCAAAATTTAACCACTTTTTTCTCCAGCATTTGTCAATATATCTTTTATGGTCGTGAATTATCATCCAGTCACGTGCAAGTCCGTAATAAGTTGTGGAAAAGCCATTTTTATTCGCTATCGCGGAATAATCTTTGGGGATTATTGATTTGATGTCATCCAGATTTTCAAGGCCAAACAGGTTAAGCTCTTCAATCAAATCTATTAACGCTGAGTTCTCATCGTACTCCAAAGGAAATTGTTCTTCTTCTACCCATTCATCAAAAAATTCTTTCAGGCTAATTGAGTTGATATCAAAATTGAAGTTCCCTTCTTTTGCTTCCGCTCTAACGTTCTTGCTGTATTCATCTATTTCTCTCGTAAGAGAATCAAATCCTTTGTCGGCAATCTCAAGCATCCCTGCATATAGATATAGCTGCCTTTCAATATGCTTAGGTAATTTTCCCGAAAATTTATAATTTCCGTCATGAGCTAATTCCGCCCATGCATGCTGTAAAATCGTTCGAATTTGAAATTCAAAGTTCAGCCCATGAAACTTCATATTTTCAGGCAATGAGCTTCTGTGTTCTCCTAAATCGCAAACATAATGCACAGAACGATATCCAACTTGATCAACCTTCATCAAGTCATCTTTGTTTAGGCTATTATCTTTGTCTACGCAAAATGTTGATTCCAATATGGAGCAAATTTTGTCAACATCAGTTTCGCAAAAGGCAACAATTCTAATTCCAGAAATATCTGTTAATTGCTTCCTGGGATTAAAATAGGATTTGCGTATTATTTTCTCATTTATACCGTCAATTGTTTTTGTTCTCCCTTCAACAGACAGAAAATCTATACCTGCATCTTGAAGGAGGTTTTTCGTTGTCGAAACAACTGTTTTTGTAAGCGACTCGAAAGTAGATATATTATTGATGATCCAAGTGCTAAATTCTTTCATCTTATTCAGTGGCCCAACAATTTAAATGTTAAGAAATAAATCAACGATATTAGCTATCCAAATATTATTTCTTGATTTGCATCGTATATGAATATGACGCTATTTTTCATAAAAAAATAAGAAGGCTGTTAGATCAGGCAAGCGACGTCATTTTTTCCTTTAATATATAGTTTTCGGCTAAATATCAAATTCAAAAACACTTAACAATCGCCATTTGAATTATTATATATTCAGGTGGGGGATTGCAAGTTAATGTCAACTATGTTAATTTTATTATAGTTGTTCTTGGCTTGAAATTAGAAAGTAGAAATTGGGAAGAACAGTGCAAAAGCATGAAGGCCAAATTTCTAATTTCAATGTTCCGTGAACGCTTACATTTTATTTTAGGTTTCAATTTATTGCGAGCAATTTCAATAAGATTTTGCTAAATATTAAGTCTGACCTAAATTGAACAATTTTTTACTCGACTTGCACCAATCTCTTGAGCATCAAGGACTTGCGAAAAGTCTCGACATATCCATTGGTATGCCTACGATTTTCGCAAACCTTGCTGCATCAAGATTTTGGCACATTTCTTCGCAAAAAATCGCACAACTTAGGTCTGAGTTTTCAAAAGGAGATATGTGTGCATAAAGTTTTATTCCTTCCTCACAATAAAGAAATAATGGTTAAAGATGGAGAAAACCTCATCCGTGCCGCCATGGAAGCGGGAGTACATATTAATGCCTCGTGCGGTGGGGAGGGTGTTTGTGGAAAGTGCCGGGTCATCATTGAAGAAGGAAAAGTTGACGGAGGAATATCTGAGAAATTAAACGAAGAGGATATTTCCAAAGGATACCGCCAGGCCTGCTTGAGCACCATAATAAGCGATATAGTTGTCCGTGTTCCCATAGAATCAGAGATAGATGCCGGCGTGCTTAATATGCAGAGTACCCCGCGGCGGGCTGCCCTTATAAAGGAAATAAATCTGGAGGATTTAAAAGAAAAAGGTCTTTTCATACCTCCTGTAGAGAAAAAATACCTTAAACTTTCTGAGCCGACCGTGCAGAATAACAGGCCGGATGTAACCAGAATAGTCAGCCATCTTAGGAAAAATTATAATAAGCACCATCTGGAAATTGAGCTTTCTGTTATTCGAAAAGTACCGGACGTAATAAGAGAAAATGGTTTTAAATTTACTGTGACAATAGTTAATCCTGTCCGGGAAAGCGGCCTTATACGTATTATAAATATTCAGCCCGGTAATACCACTGACGAGAATTTTGCAATTGCCATGGATATTGGCACTACAACAATATATGGTCAGTTGATTGATCTTAAAACCGGCTGTGTCCTGTCAAATTATGGCGATTTTAACGCACAGATAAGCTATGGCGAAGATGTTATAAGCAGAATTGTGTATGCCGAAAAACCAGGAGGACTGGAAAAGCTTCACGACGTCGTTATACAATCTATTAACAAGATAATAGACCGAATAATAAAGCAGGCCGATGTTGATACTGACGATATTTCAACTATAACGCTGGCAGGTAACACAACCATGACACAGCTCATGCTTAAAGTGAATCCCAGGTATATAAGGCGTTCGCCATACGTTCCAGCCGCAGCTTTATATCCGCCGATAAAAGCGGCTGATCTGGGAATAAATTTAAGTGACCATGTTACAGCACTTGTTTATCCTAATGTCTCAAGCTATGTGGGCGGAGATATTGTAGCCGGCGTCATGGGATCGGGGATGTACCTTTCTGAGGAAATTACTCTTTACATGGATATAGGGACTAATGCGGAAATCGTTATCGGCAACAAAGATTGGCTTGCCTGTGCTGCCTGTTCTGCGGGTCCGGCATTTGAAGGAGGCGGCATCAAATTTGGAATGCGTGCCACAACAGGAGCTATCGAAGATTTTTCCATAGATCCTTTTACCCTGGAGCCCATGAACATAACTATTGGGAATGTCAGGCCAAAAGGCATCTGCGGTTCAGGGCTTATCAATATAGTGGCAACTATGTTTGAAATGGGTATTATTGATAATCTTGGTAAATTTAACCACGAACTTGATACAAATCGCATACGTCAGGTTGATGGAATATATGAATATGTACTTGCTTTCGCTCATTTAACCCGGATAGATAGAGATCTTGTTCTCACAGAGCCGGATATAAATAACCTTATACGGGCAAAGGGCGCCATGTACAGCGGATGTATGACTCTTCTTGAAGAGGTGGGTCTCAGTATTAATAATATTGACCGTATTATTCTGGCCGGAGGTTTTGGAAGCTATGTAGATTTGGAAAAGGCCATGATCATAGGACTGTTGCCTGAAATAGATCCTGATAAAGTTACTTTTATCGGCAACGGATCGCTCATGGGGGCAAAAATAAGTTTGCTCACAAACCGCATCAGAAAAGATGTGGTAGAGGTGGCAAGAAAAATGACAAACTTCGAGCTTTCGGAAACCGCCTCTTTTATGGACAATTACGTGGCCTCTCTTTTTTTACCTCACACAAATATAAGTCTTTTTCCAAAACTAAGAACGCGCCTTGAAGCTCGAAAGAAAGGAGAAGGGTTTGAAAATAAAGTCAAAGGCCCTTGAAGTAAATATAGCCGACTATCATATTGATGTCGCTATAGATGCCAAATATTCAGTCCTTCAGGAAGTCATGTCCAAGTATTATGGACTTATGGATGGATTGAATACCTTTCTTAAAGAGCTTTCTCATCCCTACAAAAATTGGAAATTTATTATACAGGAAGCAAGAAGTTATTCTCTGGACTATTTCTATCTTTTAAAAAACCATCCAAAAGGCCATGAAGCTGCAGCTCTTTTTGTAAATATTTTTACGACCGCAATTAAATCAAGTGACGAAAAAGACACAAAAGCCGACGGGGCTGACGATTTGCTAGTCTTTCTGCAGAAAATCATTAAAGACTCCGGCCCTGATATCAAAAGATTTATGCCGGTAATCAATGACTCATTTGATCACATCAGGAATTACAATGATGAAATCTTCTTCTTTTTTATTAAAAGTTTCTATCAAATTAAAAAGCCGGCCAAAGACCTTTTAACATATTCATCTGAAATAAATATAAGCTATAAGCCAATCAATCTGCTTTTATTAAAATATTTTAAGCACTCATATTCATACTGGCTGAGCGAGGAAGACCCTCAGACCTGGTTTGAAAAAGAAACGGATATGATTGATAATGACTTGGATTTAAAAGAAATTTTTAATGGAATATCCCATGACCAAATTAAACAATGGAATCTCGATCTGGATGATATTGCCCGGGAAAAAGAAATTGATTCCGAAGAACTTTTAAAAAGCCTCCTGCAACTGCCCGGATACAAAGAAATTGCTGAAATATACAGGCAAATTCCTCACAAGCTTCTTCAAAAAGGAATTAATGCCTGCGAAGGAAACAGATGGAAACTTTTGTTCCTTTTCCATATTATGAATACTTCAGGACTGTGTATGCTGCATGAGGAAGCTTTAAGGGATATAAACAGAACTGTAAGCTGGCTTATAGAACATGAGAAGTACTATAATATAGACAAACTTATTGATAAAACTTTTTCTATTTTAAAAACTCGAACAAGCAAGTTTCCCGCCGTAGTTCTGAACTGCGTACTGAATATGGGTAAGGGTGTTTACAAAACAGATGAAATTGATCTGGTTAATCTTTTTATTGATTCAGCAATCGATCTGGGCTTTCAATCTCCAATGATAGAAGGCGTTGGAAACGACTGGCAAGTAAAAGTCAACAGCACTCATATCAGCAATATAAGAACCTGGTTAGAGCTGATCGAGCTTAACCCGAAATGGTCGGCAAATCTTCTTTCCTGCCTTATAATCAATCTTTCTATCAGCGGTGTATTTATCAAAGATACCGATCTGTTCCCAAGAGATATTACAAAATTATTAAATAGCGATATTAAACCGGCATATAATCTTGCCAAACAGTTGATGAGGCTGTTTCCGGTATATTTTAATGATATTGGTGCTGAAGGAAAACTGAGAGACATTTCTACTGATATCGACGATATAATCGGCAGAAAAGATGTGCTTGTCCATTTTTTGCGGAAACAAAGCCATGTTGAAAGCAACAACCTGATAATCAGCTTTATGGAAGCTGTCCTTAATTTCTGGAAGACCAGAAAAAAAAGCCTTCTTGAGCCATTTGTCCCGCCAAGCATTTATAGCCAAATCACCACTAAGGGGCCATATATTGACGGTGTTCACCTTGCAATGACAAGACTTGAGCAAAAAGGTTTTAACTTGCCTGCTGACCTCATTGCCATAAAAGATGAAAAAATAAAGGAAATTTTTGCAGATATTAAAGAAGTGCCGCAAGTAGATCTGGAAAGGCTGAAACTCGCAATATCTTTTTATAAACTTTTAAACCAGAAATACAATCTCGATTTTGTTGAAATGGATCATTATATTGCGCAGCTTAAAGTAGAAGCCTTTCCGCATTTGGACAGGCTGAAAAAAGCTCTAACTGAGCCAAGGCTCAAGAAAAAACTTTCCATGCTGATCGATTATATTGAATTGTTAAAAAATCTGATTTTATCACATAAGTCATATGAAGCCAGAGAAGATATTTATAAAAAAAGACATATCACTGTGGATATACCATCAATGTATGGATACTACCATGAATTAAAATTTGATGCACTTGGTCTTACTTTCCGAATAGAATCTCTGGTGAATGTTCTTTTTGAAGAACTTATTCAAAATATTGACCTCAGCCTTATAACAAGAGCCACATTTTACCAGATTTACGACCGCTTAATTTTGTTTGACAAGGCATTAAAAGTAAATGGAATTTCTTCGGTTGAAATGGAACGTCAGATAGAATTTCTAGCCCATTCACTTGCAACAAGAGGATTTACTTTTACTCAGTACGTCGATATATTTAAAGGATTTGCCGGAGCGGTAAAAAATATAATAAATGACTATTTTAACAATATCCACGAAGAGAATTTAACAAGAATTTTAAATCAGACATCAATCGACCAGATACTACCCAAATACCTCCCAAAGGAAGGCATGGCCGACCATGAAAAGCTGAAACACAGAATATCTGAAATCTTTTTGCGAGACAGAACATCTCTTGCGCTTGGACTTAGACAGCTAGACGTTTTTTTAACTAGAATACTAAACACCCTCTTCCAGCAATCCGACAAACTACCCAAAGATAAAGTTCACCTGCTGCTTAACTATGATCCCCAAAAGGCTATGACCTCCATAGTTGACAAAAAAAGCAGGCTTTTCGGAATAATTCATCTCGGCAACAAAGGCCTTAACATAATTAAGATGAAAAATTATGGTATGCCTGTTCCTCCTGGTTTTATAATTACTACCGAGGTCTTTCGTTGCAGAGAAATAGTTGACAGCTATCCACCGGCTGAACAGAATTTTAGAGAACAGGTCGCTAAAAATATATCTGCTCTGGAAAAGCTCAACGGCAAATCTTTTGGAGATCCAGCCAACCCTTTGCTTCTTTCAATTAGAAGCGGTTCTTCCATATCTCAGCCCGGCATGCTGGATACTTTTCTCAATGTCGGGATTAATGAAGAGATAGTGGAAGGCATTGCCGCCCGAACCGGAAATGCCTGGTTTGCATGGGACAATTATCGCAGATTTCTTCAGTGCTACGGGATGTCATTTGATATTGAAAGAAACGCATTTGACGCAATCATAAGTGATTTCAAGAAAAGATCAGGATTGCCTTATAAAAGAGATTTTAGCGGCGAACAGATGAGAGAAATTGCGCTGACCTACAAAAAAATTATAAACGACGCCAAAATTTATATTATAGAAGATCCTTTAGAGCAATTGCACCTGACCATTAAAAAAATTTTTGGTTCATGGAATTCATCAAAAGCAAAAACTTACCGTAAAATTATGGGCATATCAGATGACTGGGGTACTGCCGTCACCGTTCAGGAAATGGTTTTTGGAAATCTTTCTAATTCATCCGGCAGCGGAGTATTCTTTACACACAATCCCAGATGGTCCGGCGACAGCCTGCGATTGTGGGGAGACTTTACCCTTGGAAACCAGGGAGAAGATGTGGTTTCAGGACTTGTTACAACCTTACCCATCTCTATTAACCAGCAGGAAATAGAAATGAGGGAGACCGACATAACACTTGAAACACATTTTCCCGAAATTTATAAGGCTTTAAAAGAGTTGGCCAATGAACTAATCTATAAAAAAGGCTGGACTCCGCAGGAGATGGAGTTTACTTTTGAAGGTCCTTCAATAAAAGATTTGTACCTGCTTCAGACCAGGGACATGGCAATGAGAGAAAGAAAAAAGGTACTAACTTTTGACCCTGAAGAAATAAATAAGGCAAAATATCTGGGCAGTGGTATCGGGGTAAGCGGAGGAGCAATGAACGGCAGGGTAGTTTTCACACTGGAAGATATTAATAAATGGAAAAAATCTGAACCAGAAACATCTTTGATTCTTGTTAGAGGAGATACTGTCCCTGATGATATCAGGGAAATTTATGCGGCTGATGGTCTTGTAACAGCGCGCGGAGGTTTAACTTCCCATGCGGCAGTTGTTGCTCACAGGTTAGGGAAAACATGCGTTATCGGTTCAGGCAATCTGGTATGTAATGAAAAAGAAAAAAGCTGCCTCTTTAATCAGGTGTTTTTAAAATCAGGGGATTATATAAGTATCGAGGGGCGGGAAGGTTCGGTTTATCAAGGTAAAATAAAAGTGAAGGAAAATTAGGCATCCTTCATTTGCCAGTTTACACTTTTTTAGATGGTTATCTTTGGCGAAGGAATAAAGTAAAATAGAGTTTTAAGTGAGCTAAAGTGCCTAAAGTATGTTAAAGTGCCTAAAGTTAAGGTATTCTGCCTATTAATATATAGGTTTCTTGAGCTATTAATGCATATCGGAGCAACTTTCTTCTATTTCTGTGTTATTAATTAGCACGCCGAAGGCGTACCACAACTTTAGGCATTTTAGGCACTTTAGCTCACTTTAGGCACTTCTATGTTATGTACTCGTACAGGCTGAAAAAAGTGTCAACCACTTTTGACTTATTTTGAAAGATGCCAAAAATTAATAATATTTCAGGAGGAGCAAAATGGGGATGAAACTTGGCGTAAATGGATTTGGAAGAATCGGAAAACTTACTGTATGGCATCATGTAGCCAGAAAATACTTTGATGAAATTATAGTTAATATCGGACGGGAGGCCGGCACATCCATTGAGGATATTGCCCATTATGCAGGCAGAGATTCAAATTACGGTCATCTGCACGGTTTTCTTTACGGTCAAAAAGCCACGCCTGTTATTCATGATCTGGATGAAAAAAACGGCAGTATGACAATTGACGGTATAAGGGTTAAATTTTTAAGGACTTCCCGGAATCCGCTCGACATCGGCTGGAAAGATCATGGTGTTAATCTGGTAGTTGACACAACAGGGCAATTTGTTGACCCAACCCTTCCTCCAGACCACCCCAAAGGAACTTTAAGAGGCCATTTTGAGTCAGGAGCAAAGAAAGTTATAGTCTCAGCTCCCTTTAAGATAAAAGATAAAAGCAAACCAATGCCCGAAGACGCTGTAACTACAGTAATGGGAATAAATGATAATGACTATGATCCCAGACGTCATAAAGCGATTTCTAATGCATCCTGTACCACCACAGGCCTTGCCCATATGATGAAACCCATTCTCAACTTTTTTGGCTATAAAAAAATTCTTTTTGCTTCAATGGCAACCGTTCATGCGGTCACTGGATCACAGGAAGTTCTTGATCGTCTGCCAAAAAGAGGAGCAACTGATCTGAGAAAAAGCAGAAGCGTAATGAATAATATCATACTAACCACAACAGGAGCAGCTAATACACTCAGGCTAGTCATTCCTGAAATGGAGCAAATCGGGTTCATTGCCGAATCTGTAAGAATTCCCACATCAACCGGTTCTCTTATTATTTTAGTAATAAATCTCCAGGAGGAATTGTCTGGAGAACCGATAAGAAGAAAATTAATAAACGACATGTATATGCAAGCGGCTGCTGAAGATCCAAAGGGATATCTGAACTATACAGACAAACAGAATGTCTCTGGTGATATTATAGGGATGCCGATTGCTGCAACAATAATTGAAGGCCATGAAACTCATACCAGAACTGCTATTGTTAAAATAGATTTGAAAAAAGTGCCTGGATTAGACAAAAATGTTATTTCTTCACTGAATGATACAGTCATAAGAATTCCTGTAACTCAATGTGTTATATATGGCTGGTACGATAATGAAATGGGAAGTTATGTTAACATACTCGGTGACAGGACTGTTTCGATAGCAGAAAATATGTGACAAATAAATAACCGTTTACGGTTTACAGTTATCGGTTCACGGTTGAAAAAACTGTGAACTGTGAACTGTAAACCGACAACCCTGAATGTCCACGTTCCTTAAGTTCTATCTATCTTCAGCCTATTACTCAGCCTGACAAATTCTTCAACGCTAAGGGTTTCTGCTCGTCGGGTTGGATCTATGTCTGCATTTTCCAGCGCATGCATAGAGGTTTCAGCAGCAATATGAAGCTCGCTGCCTGCAAGAGCATTTTTAAGATTTTTTCTTCTCTGCCCGAATGCGGCTTTTATTACTCTATAAAGAAACTCTTCATTACCTGAATATTTCAGGCTGTCTCTAAAAGTTATTTCAAGAACTTCGGAATCAACTTTTGGTCTCGGAAAAAATTGAGAAGCCTTAATATTTGCGACTTTCTTTATATCTGCACAATAATTAAGCATAACCGTAAGTCTCCCGTATTCTTTACAACCCGGTTTCGCGGTAATACGTTGAGCAAGTTCTTTCTGAAACATAAGAATTGCGCGACTTACAGTATTTCTGGATTTTATAAGTTTAACAAGAACCTGGGAAGAAATATTGTACGGCAGATTTCCTAAAACTAGTATTTTAGGATTGGCTTTTTCAGCAAACTCCTCAATATTAACTTTCAGGATATCTTTCTCAATTAAAATAACATTAAAAAGGCTGTTTGAAGTAAGTTCTGTTTTTAACAAAGATATTATCTTATGATCCTTCTCAACTGCATAAACCTTTTTTGCTATCCGGGCGACAGGAATCGTAAGGGCTCCCAAGCCGGCCCCTATCTCTAAAATAACATCTTCAGGCATTACCCTGCTACGATTCACAATCATTTCCGAGGTAGCAGGATTTTCCAGAAAATGTTGGCCCAACTGCTTCCTGGCATGCATTTGCCAGGCGGCAAGTAGTACTCTGGGTGATGTCATATTCAAGATTTCTTTCGCAACCGAAGTCTAATAAATATTCTGCGGGTTATAAAATAGGCCGCTATGCCTGGGAGAATGCCAAGAATAATCCCGCCTGTAATCATAGCAATAGTAATATCCGCTCCCAGTTTTAACAGCTCTAAAATCGACTCATATTCTGTACCAAAAGGAGCTGAATTGCCAAGAATAGATATTCCAACATCGTAGCTGCCCTTGTAAAATAAAGGTATGGTAATAGGATTGCTGAACCATACACCGATTGCAGCGGCGGCTTTGCTTCCCCGTAAAATAAATGCCAGAGCTAAAGCAATAACTGTATGAAACGGAATGGTAGGAGTTACACTGATAAATACTCCTATAGCCATTCCAAGAGCAAGATAATGTGGATCACCATTAAGCTGTTTAAATCGAGTAATAAAATGCTGGATTTTCTCCCTCAAATTCATTTAATTTTACCCTGTCTGATGGTTTAACTATTACTAGTTTAAACTGAGACCTAAATTGAGCGATTTTTTACTCGACCTGCACCAATCTCTTGCGCATCAAGGACTTGCGAAAAGTCTCGACATATCCATTGGTATACCTACGCTTTTCGCAAACCTTGCTGCATCAAGATCTTAGCACATTTCTTCGCAAAAAATCGCTCAACTTAGGTAACATCAAAAATTATTAATTTCAACATTTCATTCTTTAGGAAGAACAGGAAGATTTCTTGACTTTGTCTATATCATTAAGTAATATTTATTCGGCTTGAAACTTGAACGCTTACTATTTACCACTCATCCAAGGAGGATCTTATGCCAAAAAAAGGGGGAAAATCAATAAGTTTCGATGTAATGGTTAAATTTTTTATGCGGCATTATGATATCCCGACAAAAAAAGATGTAGCTGGTCTTATGACAAAGATAGATCGTCTGGAAACACTGATTAAGTCAAAATCAGCGCCCGGCAAAAGCAAACGTTCAGCTAAAGCTGCTCCTAAAAGAAAAGAATTCGGCCCTACATCTTCTTTAACATCTTCTGATATGGTCATGGGAGTCATTAAGAAGTCCAGGCAAGGTGCGGATTTTGCCGGAATTCAGGCTGAAACTGGCTTTGGGGAAAAAAAACTTAGAAACATTATATTCAGGCTTAACCAGATGAAAAAGATTAAGCGCAAGAGCCGTGGTGTATATATAGTCTCATAGATCTATATAAAGATCCGAAGTGTCCACAATCTTATGTTTTTAGGAACTCACGAATCGGACAGTCAAATATCAAATAAGCAACTCCGCAAGCTATTTATATGGATAATACTTTGGATCAAAACAATCCCAATATTAAAGAAAACGATAATATCTGCGGCTATTTAATAAAAAAAATAGTGGCACTTAAAGAAACAAGATCGATTTTATATGATATAGAGCATACTGCAACAGGCGCCAGACATATCCATTTAAGTAACACTGATAAGGAAAATACTTTTGGTGTAGCATTTAAGACAGTGCCGACTGATTCAACCGGTGTTGCACACATTCTGGAGCATACAGTTCTTTGCGGTTCCAAAAAATTCCCCGTACGTGATCCTTTTTTTTCCATGCTGAAAAGAAGTTTGAGTACTTTTATGAACGCTTTTACTGCATCTGACTGGACGATGTATCCTTTCTCTACACAGAACAGGAAAGATTTCTACAATCTTATGGATGTGTATCTTGATTCCGCCTTTTACCCTGACATTAACGAACTCAGCTTTAAGCAAGAAGGACACCGCCTTGAAATTGAGGCCCCTGAATCATCTCATTTGGAGTCGTCGCATCTGGTTTATAAAGGCGTAGTCTATAATGAAATGAAAGGCGCCATGTCATCACCGGATCAAGTAATGGCCCATGCCCTGTTAAACAAGCTGTACCCTGATACAACATATAGTAATAATTCAGGTGGCGATCCCGCTATAATACCCGGTTTATCCTATGCTCAACTTAAGGCTTTCCACAAACGGCATTATCATCCGAGCAATGCTTTTTTCTACACATATGGAAATTTGCCTTTAAGAAATCATCTGTCTTTTATTCAAGATAAAATTTTAAAAGACTTTACAAAAATCGACCCTGAAACAGATGTTCTCTCTCAACCTCGGTGGGATAAACCCATAACGGCGACTTATAACTATCCTATCGGCAAAAATGAAGATCAAACAAAAAAATACCAAACTTGCGTCGCGTGGCTGACCGCAGACATAAAAGATTCTTTTGAAGTACTTGTTCTTACTCTACTTGAACAAATCCTTCTTGGAAATTCAGCATCGCCGCTGCGCAAGGCCTTGATAGATTCAAAGCTTGGAACGGCTCTTAGCGACGGAACCGGGTATGACTCAAATAATAAAGACACCATGTTTGTCTGCGGGCTTAAAGACGTTGGAAAATCCGTCTCAGGCAAAATTGAATCTATCATTTTTAATGTTTTAAATGAACTCGCAACCAAAGGAATCGATAATAAACTCATAGAGTCAGCTATTCATCAGGTTGAATTCCAGCGCAAAGAAATAACCAACACCCCTTACCCTTATGGTCTTCGCTTACTTTTAATTTTTTCCGGCAACTGGCTTCACGGAGGCAAGCCCGAAAGGATTCTGCAGTTTGATGCTGATCTTCGCAGACTTCGTGATGAGCTTTCTAAAGGCGCTTTGTTCGAGAACCGCATAAAAAAGTATTTTATAAATAATTCTCATAGAGTGCTTCTCACTCTTGCTCCTGACCGGATGATGGAAGAAAAAGAAAAAAAACGGGTTACAGAAGAACTTGAAGTTATAAGAGCCGGCTTAACACAATCAGATATTGAAAAAATAAATGAAGATGCTGAAGCCTTAAAGAAACTGCAGGAAGAAAAAGAAGATGTTTCCTGTCTCCCAACGTTAGAAATTGAAGATATCCAGCCCTATATTCAAACTGTACATGAATCTAAAACATATTGCAGGGATGCTGCATTTTGTTATAATCAGCCCACCTACGGCATTTTCTACTTCTCTTCAGCAGCAGGCGCAGGCACTTTGCAAAATCAGATGCTTCCTCTTGTACCCTTTTTTTGTTATGCCTTCTCCAAAACCGGCACAAAATTAAGACCATATACGGATTTAGCGCGGCTGATTGATGCATATACGGGCGGCATTGGTTTATCATCTCATGCGCTCACCAATTTTGAAGGGACAGGCGCTGCCTGTATACCATTTATAACATTCAACGGGAAATGCCTTGTCAGAAACCAGAGCAGGATGTTTGAAATAATTGAAGAACTTTTATATGAATTTGACTTTTCTGATCTGGATAGATTAAAAAGCCTTCTGCTTGAATACAGAGCAAAAATGGAATCCATGATAGTTCACAATGGTCATAGATTAGCCATTTCTCTTGCCTCAAGAAATTTTTCAACTACCTGCGCTTTAAGCGAAACATGGCACGGTATCCACCAGTTACAGACCATTAAGAATATAACCGACAATCTTATTGACAACAAACTTGAATCTGTTTCCGATAATCTATCATCTATAGGAAAAAACCTTTTAAATAGTACTAACCTAAAAATTGCTTTGATTGGAGAAGACAACGCGCTTTCCGGTGCATCTTCTTATGTTTCATCAATACAAAAAAAACTTAATGAAACATCATCTGCAAAGCCGGCAAACGGTTTTATTTCTCCTGAAATAAGCCTTAATGATGAAATTACCAGGGAGGGCTGGAGCACATACTCTGCCGTATCATTTGTATCCCTTGCATTTAAAACCGTACGCATGGAGCATGAAGATGCACCTGCTTTGTCTGTAATCAGCAAGCTGCTCAGATCGCTTTACCTGCACAGGGAAATTCGAGAAAAAGGCGGCGCATACGGCGGTTTTTCAATATATAGCTCAGAAAGCGGCATTTTTTCCTTCTGCTCTTACAGAGATCCACATATAGTATCTACTCTGAAAGTATATAATGATGCAATGACATTCATTAAATCAGGAGACTATACTGAGGAAGACATCAAAGAAGCAATCCTTCAAATATGCTCAGAGATAGATAAACCCCATCCTCCAGGCCCTGCTGCAAAAAAGGCATTTTACAGGAAGCTGATTTCACTCTCAGATGATGCTCGAAAACGTTTCAAGACAAATCTTCTTTCATTAAAGCGCAATCAGGTAGTAAAAGTTGCGGAAAAATATTTTAATCAGGATGAAAAAAAACAGGCTGTAGCAGTGATATCCAGTGAAGAAAAATTAAAAGAGGCAAATCAAAAGATCAAAGAAAGTCCTCTAAACCTTTTTAGAATTTAGAAAGAATTTCCTGACACCTTTAATCACATTCTTCTCCAAATTTCTGGCCCGTGTAGTAAATGGACCAGCCTCACCCCGAATTCCATTACGGCAGCAATGATAGCCAGTGATCTGCACTGATTATCATTATTTTTAAATTATTGTTGGAAACAAGTTTGCAGATACCGCTTTTATTGACAAGCTGAACTGCCGGGATATTGAGAATCTTTTGAAATTTTATCAGACCCTTTGCTGCATGATCATCGGAAAATTCAAGGAATTGCCACGCATAACCATTATATTGAACCCCTTCATTTTGAGAATTCCGTATCGCTAAGGAACGGGGACGAAATAACATCCCCAAGTAGGCGCATAGATTTGGGTCAGATTTGTTCGATCTTAAATCACAAAAGTTGATAGAATAGCAGGCTATTTTGATATTTTTGGGATTTAAGATCGGGCAAAGATGGCTTGAAGCTGTGATGGATAGTTGGGGAAGTTATTTCGTCCCCGTTCCTAA
>JAUWFS010000246.1:0-3495 GCA_030606805.1 Deltaproteobacteria bacterium | reverse complement strand
TAATTTCACTGTGTTATCAGTCGTCGACGTATAACTAATACGCCTTCCTCCTTCTGGCCTTGTGAAATGAATTATCTGAAAGTCTATAGGGTACCAGTTAATCCGGAGCATGCAACAATGATTAAAAAGATTAAGTTATTCTCTCTTCCATTATTATTTATATTTTTATCTTTCCTCTTTTTTCAAGAGTCCGGTGCTGAATTTTACAGGTATGTTGACAAACAAGGAAGAATTCACTTTGTTGATGATTTAAGCAAGATACCGCCTGAATATAGAGAAAAGCCTAAAGTATATAAAGAAAAATACGACCATCTTCCTGAACAGGAAAGAAATATCATGATGGGAAAAGAATACTACGAGCTTGAAAGAAAACGAAAAGAAAAAGCCGTCATGCTGGAAAAGGAAAGCATAGAACGAAAAAAAAATGAAGCACTCAGCACTAAAAAGCGTTTAAAAAAATTCGAAACAAAGGTAATTATAAGGGGGAATTCAGTGTTTGTGCCTGTGAAGCTTGGTTCCAAAAACAGGGTAATTGAGGGAATACTCATTCTGGATACAGGTGCTTCAATCACTCTTCTTTACCAAAAGTTTGCAAATAAATTAAAGATACAGCAAACCAAAAAGGCTAAAATTATAGTAGCGGGAGGAGGTGTAATAAATACTAAAATAGCAAAACTAAGCTACATTAAAGTCGGGCCTATAAAAAAGGAAAACTTGATTGTATCCATCGTTGACTATAAAGGCCCTCCAGCAGCCCACAAGGGCCTGCTAGGCATGGACTTCCTGCGGGATCTTGAATACAAAATTGATTTTGAAAAACAGGTTATAATATGGAAAAAATAATAATAACTACTCAGGTTTGCGGTTAAAGGAATAGTTTTCTCAAGAATCTGTTGATTCTGAATGTTCATCGTTAAAAAGGGTTGAGATTTGGTTGCGCCCCCTTTGCTTTGAAAGATACATTGCCTTGTCTGCTCTTTGAACAAATATTGATATTCTTTCACCAGGGCAATATTCTGTAGCTCCTATGCTGATAGTTATGGATATGGATTTTCCGGCTTGAGGTGAAAATTTTTCATTTTCTATGGCATCCTTTATCCTCTTAGCAACAGTCATAACTTCTCTCCTGCTTGTTTCAGGGAGTATAACAGTAAATTCCTCCCCTCCGTATCTGTAAGCAGTATCCATCTTTCTGAGACATAATTTAATTGCCTTCCCGATCCTGGCCAGTACTTTGTCACCTTCCAGGTGACCATAAGTATCATTATAATATTTGAAATGATCAATATCCAGAAACAGGAGCGAAAGAGGATGGTTGTAACGTTTGGATCTGTCAACCTCTGAATCCAGTTGTTTATAAAAGTATCTGGAATTATAGAGTTTTGTCAGACCATCCGTTATTGCAAGATCCTGAAGTCTTGCCAGTATTAAGGCGCGCTCATTTGTAATATTCCGCTCTCTTAAAACCCTTCTCATCCTCAGCAAAAGCTCTTCAAAGCGTATTGGCTTAGATACAAAATCGCTTGCACCTTTGTTGATTGCTTCTTCATATGAATAATCGCCGATATAGCCTGTTATAACAATTACATCTGTATCATACCTGTTTTTTATAAGGTCAGTCAGTTCGAGGCCGTTCATTCCTGGCAACCTTATGTCGGTTATAACGACATGAATGGTATTTGTCTTTAATATTTCAAGCGCTTCCTCCGCGCTCGAAGTCTCGAATGACTTATAACCAGCCATTCCAATAAATTCATGGATAGAATCTCTAATATTAGAGTCGTCGTCGACAATTAAAACACAGGTGTCTATTTTTGATTGTTTGATCATTATTTACTAATTGATAATATCAGCGTGCAAAAGGTCAGGGTTGACATATTGAAAAACAATTTGATAGAAGTTGCTTTTCTATTTTAACTTAAAGCAGTAAGTCGAGTAAAAACGCTCAAGTTAAGTTTAACTTATTAAAAATCTATATCTGTATATCTATAACAAAAAATAGTGTCAACTTAGATTTTATATTTATAAAATTAAATTATCATATATCTTTAATGAAGAATATACGAAACTTCAGCATAATAGCTCATATTGATCATGGCAAGTCGACTCTGGCAGACCGCCTTATACAGGCTACCGATGTTGTTTCTGAGCGAAATTTTCAGGATCAGATCCTCGACACAATGGATATAGAGCGGGAAAGAGGCATCACCATAAAGAGTCAAACAATTTGTCTCCCATATAAAGCAAAAGACGGTCAAACATACTTTTTAAATCTTATTGATACGCCCGGGCATGTTGATTTTACCTATGAAGTTTCACGCGCTCTCGCTTCATGTGAGGGCGCTCTTTTGCTGATAGACGCCAGTCAGGGCGTTGAAGCACAAACTCTGGCCAATCTTTATCTTGCCATGGAACATGATCTTGAAATTATTCCGGTAATAAACAAAATAGATTTGCCGGCCGCCGATATTGAGAGAATAAAAGATCAGATTAACGACGATTTAGGATTGGATCCTGAATCGGCAATTCTTACCTCGGCCAAAAAAGGTATCGGCATAGAAGATGTGCTTGAAGTGGTGGTTAACAAACTTCCGCCGCCCTCGGGAGATCCGAACGCACCGCTTAAAGCACTGATTTTCGACTCCCACTACGATTCTTACAGAGGAACTATAGTCCATGTCAGAATATTTCAGGGGAAAATAAAGCCGGGCGATGTCATCACCTTTATGTCCAATAATGTTATTTATAAAACCGAGGAGGTAGGGATATTTCAGATAGAAAAAATGCCGAAAAAGGAGCTTTCAGCGGGCCAGGTAGGTTATATTATTGCCGGGATAAAAACAGTAAGTGACACAAAATGCGGTGATACAATTACGCTGAAAAACCGGCCATGTAAAACCCCAATGCCTGGATTCAAAATTGAAAAACCGGTTGTATTTTCTTCTATCTACCCTGTAGCATCTGATGAATACGAGGAACTGGCGCTTGCAATGGAAAAGCTTAAATTAAATGATGCTTCATTAATTTATGAAAAAGACTCCTCTGTAGCTCTGGGCTTTGGTTTTCGCTGCGGATTTCTGGGGCTTCTTCATCTTGAAGTCGTGCAGGAAAGACTTGAACGTGAATACGATCTTTCTCTGATTCTTACGGCTCCTTCTGTAAGATACAAGCTTATAATGCAAGACGGTTCATCCAGGATAATCGACAACCCTGCTTTGTATCCGGATCCGGCCGGGATTGATAAAACGCTCGAACCATTCATCCGGGCTTCAATAATAATACCGGACCGTTACATGGGAACGGTTATGAAGCTATGCCTTGAAAGACGGGGAATAAATACCACCTATCAGTATCTTACCAATAACCGCCTGGAGATGATTTTTGAACTTCCGCTTGCTGAAGTTATTTATGACTTTTACGATAAACTGAAATCATCAACTCAGGGATACGGATCATTTGACTACGACATGATAGATTACAGAGAAACAGATCTTG
>JAUWFS010000017.1:0-27594 GCA_030606805.1 Deltaproteobacteria bacterium | reverse complement strand
TCAGGCCGCCTTTGTCCGGTCTCAAATCACAAAAATATTGAAATAGCTCGCTATTCCTTCAACTTTTGTGATCTGAGATCGAACAAATTCGACCCAAATCTGTGCGCCTACTTGAGGAAGTTAATTCGTCCACGTTCCTAAAGACAATTTTATTGATCGTTTATCAGATTTTTTGCCTGAGCTGATAAAATATTCGGCCTTATCAAGCCTAAACGTAATGAAAAAATACGAAAGATAATTATTCTGTAATAAATTCTTTACATAATAGGCATTTTTATGCTATAAGGTTAAATATGATTAACAATGAAAAAAATGTTGCGTCCTTACTGCTTCGGCTTGGAGAAAGATTGAAAGAGGCACGCCTGGCTCGCAACGAAAGCCAGGATCTATTTGCGCAACGGCTTGGCCTGACCCGCCAGACGTACAGCAAAATGGAAAAAGGTTCTCCGCAGACGCTGATTGGCAAATGGCTGGAGGCAAGCAGCATACTCGGCCGGCTTGACGGCTGGCAGGAAGTGCTGGCTCCAAAAGAAGACCTGTTTGCTAAATTCAAAAAAAAAACAGTACGCGACAGCGTGCCGGTGGAAGGCGAAAGAAAAAGACATGATGCTCACGGTATGGTTGACTCTGTCTGCATCGGAAGTTGTCAAGGTCGGAGAACTGGCTATCGACGACCCTGATGCCAGGGGAACATTGGAGGGACAATTCCGCTATACTCCTGAATATCTGGAGAATCCGAATGTTGCACAATGATGAGGGCTGGAGACTGAGCCCTGCATTCGACCTGGTGCCGAACATCGGTTTTAACAGGGAACATGTGCTGCGCATCGGGCTTGATAACAGGCCGCCTGATCTTGAAACACTCCTGCAGGAGGCCGGGCGTTTCGGGTTAAAACGACGACAACAGGCCAAGGAAGTAGTAATGGAGGTTCATGAGGCTGTCTTAGAGTGGCCTACAATTTTCACTGCCAATAAAGTGCCGGCGAAAGATGCAGAAAGTATTGGTAGAGATATCAGCCAAAGGCTGGGAAAATGTTTAAGATAAGGCTCGGTCAAAAATAAGTTGGGATGCAAAGCACTTTTCAGGTTTATCCAAAGTACATAGACTTTCAGATAATTGATTTCACAAGGCCAGAAGGAGGAAGGCGTATTAGTTATACGTCGACGACTGATAACGTAGTGAAATTAATTATCTGAAAGTCTATAGGTGATTGTAAAAAGCATCAATACTGTTTGCGAGTTTCTTTCTTCGATGATATGTATTGATCATAATAATATTTTCGCAAAAAATTGTTACGATAAAACCTAAGTTGAGCGTTTTTTTGCGAAGAAATGTGCCAAGATCTTGATGCAGCAAGGTTTGCGAAAAGCGTAGGCATACCAATGGATATGTCAAGACTTTTCGCAAGTCCTTGATGCGCAATAGATTGGTGCAAGTCGAGTAAAAAATCGCTCAATTTAGGTGAAAGTAAAAAGGAAGAAATTATGAATTTCAGGTTGAGCAGAGCTCTTGTCACGGGTGGTGCCGGTTTTATAGGGTCTCATCTTGTTGATGCTCTTGTCGCAAAGGGATGTGATGTGGTAGTTCTTGATGACTTGTCTTCCGGCAGTCTTTCCAACCTGGAACAAGTAAAAGATAAAATCACTTTCTACAAAGGCGATATACAAGATCAAAAAATTTTAATGAAAGCTGCTAAAAACTGCGAGGTAATTTTCCATCAGGCGGCAATGGTATCTGTAACAAAAACTGTAGATAATCCGGTTGATTCCGCATTTATAAACGACATAGGAACACTTATTGTACTTGATGCCGGGCGAAAAAATAAAGTCAAAAGAGTTGTTCTTGCAAGTTCAAGTGCTGTTTACGGAGATGACCCGCTTTTACCAAAACATGAAAACATGCCGTTGAAACCAATGAGCCCTTATGCCGTTCAAAAGCTTACCGGAGAACTTAATGCGCGTATCTACCATGACCTGTATGGGCTTGAAACAGTCTGTCTCCGTTATTTTAACGTATATGGTCCAAGACAGGACCCCTCATCACCTTATTCAGGTGTCATATCAATTTTCATGACCAAGGCTGTTTCAAAAAAGCCTCCTCTAATATACGGTGACGGAGAACAGTACAGAGACTTTGTTTTTGTTAAAGATGTTGTAAAAGCTAATTTGCTTGCCGCAACAGAAGATGATGCAGCCGGACAAATATTCAATATAGGGACCGGCAAACATGTTAGTATAAATAGTCTCTGGGATATGATAAGCCTTTTTTCCGGCTTAAAGATTGAACCCGAATACATACCATCAAGGCCGGGAGATATTATAGAATCAGTTGCAAGTATAGAACAGGCAAAATCGGCGCTTGGGTTTGAACCTGATTATTTGTTTGAAAAAGGGCTTGAGATTGCTTTTAAATGGTATAAAGATTCAAGGAAGTAAAAATTATTTAACATTTTAGCCTTATGAAACAAATAGGCTGTGCGCGAGCTTCAGGTATAATACATTAAAACCATGAAAAACTCACGCATAACATATCATAAAGAAAGAACTCGCCGAGAATTTAAATATATGATTGCAGTCCAGCGAAATTTTATAGAGAAATACATAATCCTGACAGGTTCTTTCTTAATGATATCTAATGCGTTCAAACAGTTTCCTGATTTGAATGTATCACACCTGAAGCTCTTGCGGAGATAGATTTGCAAAAAGTCTTTTGCGAACGTGCATTAAGCGATTTTGTCACAATTTTAAAATACTAAGCTTAGGTTGAACAGGAGTTGAATATGAATTTCCAATTTAACAGAGTGATAATTACGGGAGCTGCCGGATTTATAGGTTTTCACCTTTCAATGAGACTATTAAAAAATGGCTGCCATGTTACCGGTATTGATAACTTAAATTCTTACTATGATGTAAAGCTTAAAGAAGCTCGCCTTGAAAAGCTGACATCATTTGAAAACTTTTCTTTTTATAAAATGGATATTTCGGACAAAAAAAGTCTTGAGGCAATCTTTAATAATACAAAGTATGATGTTGTAGTTAATCTTGCAGCCCAGGCCGGTGTTAGATATTCTATTAAAAATCCTCATGCTTATGTGGATTCAAATATTGTAGGCTTTGTTAATTTGCTTGAAGCTTGCAGGCACAATGATGTGAAGCATCTGGTTTTTGCCTCATCCAGCTCTGTTTATGGAGCAAATACAAAAATGCCGTTTTCGGTTCATAACAATGTAGATCATCCTGTATCTCTTTATGCTGCAACAAAAAAAGCAAATGAACTAATGGCTCATGCGTACAGCCATTTATATGGCATGGCCTGTACAGGGCTCAGATTTTTCACGGTCTATGGCCCATGGGGCCGTCCGGACATGGCTCTCTTTCTCTTCACAAAAGCAATTCTTGAAGAAAAACCAATAAAGATATTCAACCACGGCAGGATGCAACGAGACTTTACTTATATCGACGACATTACAGAAGGTGTTGTCAGGATAATGGCCAGACTGCCCGAACCTGATCCAACATGGAACGGAGATAATCCTGATCCGGGAACATCTTACGCAAGATATAAAATTTACAATATAGGTAACAATAATCCTGTTGAACTAATGGAATTTATTGGTGTGATAGAAAAAGTACTCGGCAAAAAAGCTAAAAAGGAATTTCTTGATCTTCAGCCCGGAGATGTGCCTGCCACGTATGCAGATATTGATGATTTGATAAAAGACGTTGGTTTTAAACCTGAAACAAGCATTGAAACAGGCATTAAACAATTTATTTTATGGTATAATGATTACTACTTGGGTGGATAGGCTGAAGGTGGAAGGAAAAAGGCTGAAGGTGAAAGATGTGGAAATAGAGACGAATATTCCTGGTGAACAAGAGTGTGTACAGCGGATTTTCAAGTGCACCGGCCACAATTTCGAGCCGGATATCGCAAGAAAACTGTGGCCAAGGATCTTGCGGCACAAGTGGTATCTGTCCGAAAAGTTGGGCCGAGACGTGGGAATTAAGGTAGCCTCTGTCGACTTCATTGAGAACGTTGAGCCGATAGGAGAGGATCTGCATGACGAAGAAAGGATTCGACTCCTCAGGGACTTGGGTGCCTATATGGTAGACCGATCGGTTTGGGATACTATATCCGATACTCAGCCGCCCAAACAAATCGTAAATAAAAGAATAATTCTTCCGTTCACCGCGACCAATCTGGCTCTCAAGCACGGGGTCGTTCCACCCCGAACTATCATTTTTTTCGGCCCCCCGGGTACCGGTAAAACCCACTTTGTGAAGGCTATCGCAGGAGTGCTTCAGTGGTGGTATATTGAGATCAGCCCCAGCACCTTATTAGCCGATGGAGAAGATCGCATGGGAGCCAACCTCAAGCGATTAATGGAAAAAGTCCGCAACGTTGACCAGTCGGTGGTGTTCATAGATGAGTTTGAGGAAATCGCAGCCAGCCGGGATCAGGCATCCCGTGTCGACAAATCGATTACAAACGAGTTCCTCAAACAGGTACCATTGCTGAAAAAACAAGACACAAAAATGCTCCTTATATGCGCTACCAATTATATCCAGCAGCTTGATGCAGCACTGTTGCGGCCAGGTCGTTTCGACTGCATCATTCCAGTTGGAGGTTTGGACGATCAGGGTCGACGAACTATTTTTGAGTATTTTCTGTCAAGCACCAATCGAGGCGAAACAGACGTAGAGAAAATCATTTCCATGATCCCACTTTTTACCCCTGCGGACATCGAATACCTTTTCCAGAAGGTCAGGCAATACGCTTTTGAGAAGGAATACGCTAAAGGAGAGGATTACCGCGTCACAACGGAAACATTTGTGGAAATAATTCCTAAAGTCCGGCCTACGCTTACTAATGAAATTATAGAAGAATTTGAACGGGATTGCGACCGTTACACCCGGTATTAGGCGATCCTTGCGGTGTTGTTCATCTTATTTTTTTCTCTTTGGTTGCATAGTATTTTTGTTTTTGATATATCTCAAATACGCCCCCATCAAGCCCGCCGGTCCATAGCGCACTTTCGGGAACAGATGGAGGCCTTGGCGGTGGTTCTACCTCTCCATAATGTATTTCACAAGCGGATAAAAAAATTACAAGGAATAACGGAATTAATAATTTCACTGTTTAAACTCTTCAATATCTTCTATTCGTAGTACTTAGGAACTGGGACGAAATAACTTCCCCAACTATGCATCACAGCTTCAGGCCACCTTTGCCCGATCTCAAATCACAAAAATATCAAAATAGCCAGCTATTCCATCAACTTTTGTGATTTGAGATCGAACAAATTTGACCCAAATCTATGCACCTACTTGGGGAAGTTATTTCGTCCCCGTTCCTTATCTTTATTCTTAAACTTCTATGCCCCCTTGAATCTTGACTAATTAACAACAAGGGTCAAACGTAGATTTGACCCCATTCCTACTATTCATTCGCACCTGATCTTAGTAAAATTGGCCTCGAAATAGCTCGCTATTCCTGCGGTTTTGCTCAATCAGATCGATTAAATCTACGGCAAATTTGAGCGCAAATTCTACCAAGTTATTTTTTAGCGAGCCTTTACGGTTAGTTTTGATAATTAATAGTCAGTATAATAAAATATATTGACGCAAAATAACTTAAAATTATATGTAAACAATTATGAAAAAACTATTTTCAACAAAAGAAGTTGCCCAATTTCTGTCTGTAAACGAGAAAATGATATATTCTCTTATTGCAGAAAAGGGACTGCCCGCAACAAAGATTACCGGCAAATGGCTTTTTCCCAGGTACCTTGTGGAGCAATGGATTGAGACAAACACCATAAATTATCCGGAATTTACAACTCAGCTTCCTCCTTACGAAGGGCTTCTGATTATAACAGGAAGCAACGATCCTCTACTTGGAAGAACAGTTTCTCTTTTTAATACGATGCATTCGAATCATATCGCTGTATTCGGAAATCTGGGTAGTATGGGTGGGTTGAAGGCTTTGCGGCAGAATAAATGTCACATGGCATCAAGTCATTTGCTGCAGGATAATGAGGATGAATATAATTTTGAGTTTGCTAATCAAGAGCTTGAAAAGATGCCGGCCGTAGTTAATTTTTGCCGTAGGGAACAGGGCATAATTATACAAAAAGGGAATCCAAAAAACATTAATAAAATTTCAGGCCTGGCACAAAAGGGTATCAGGATTGTTAACCGTTCCGTCACCACAGGTACAAGGCTTTTGTTTGACAGAGAGCTTAATAAGGAAGGGATAGATGGAAAAAAAATTAACGGTTATCATAATGAATTGCCCAGTCACTTGGATATCGGGCTTGAGATTCTTTCGGGAAGAGCTGATGCCGGCCCTGGGATACGTGCCGTAGCTTCTCTTTTTGAACTTGATTTTATTCCAATCCGCTGGGAGAGGTATGATCTTATGATTTCAAAGGATCGCTTTTTCGACAAGGGTGTCCAGCTTTTTCTTGGATTACTTGTTGAGGATTCCTTCAGGAAACTCGCCGCAACTTATTCGGGATATGACCTTAAACTTTCAGGCAAGGTGGTTTATCCAAAAAACAACTAGCTTTTATCGTTTAATAGGGAAAAAATGAAGAGAAGAAATTTAATTTTAAAAGTAATACTGCCCGTGATAGCAATTTTATTGATTTATGGGGTTGCTCTGGGAGAAGATAAAATTATTAAAATGGCCACAACCACAAGCACTCAGGCATCAGGCCTGCTTAATATACTTCTTCCTGAATTAGAAAAGGATACGGGAATCCGTGTAAAGGTATTTGCCAAGGGAACAGGTGCAGCCATTCGGGATGGGATGGATGGTAATGTTGATGTGATTTTTGTTCATGCAAAGGAAAAAGAAAAAAAATTTATAAAAGAGGGCTACGGCACACAACGCTATGCTGTAATGCACAATGATTTTGTAATACTGGGGCCTTCAGACGACCCCGCCGGCATTCAAGGCCAAAGTAGCGCAGCCGCTGCATTGGCAGGAATAGCCAAAGCCGAAGCTCTGTTTATATCCCGTGGTGACGACAGCGGTACTCACACCAGGGAACAGGCTCTTTGGAAAATATCAGGAGTTTCTTTAGAAGTGAGAAAAACCGAGATATTAAAAAAAAGGGAAAAAACAGAAATCAGCTTTGTATTTCCTGAAAATTCCATGGACTGGTATATTTCAATAGGGCAGGGTATGGGAAAAACAATAATATATGCCAATGAAAAACAAGCTTATACTTTGTCTGATAGAGGTACATACATAAAATATAATTACGGCAGAAAAGAAAGTATTGCTCTGGAGATCATGTGTGAAGGAGATCTTTTTTTAAATAACCCATATGGAGTGATTCCTGTCAATCCTGCCAGCCATCCGCATGTGAAATATGAATTGGCTGAAAAATTTGCAACCTGGCTTATCTCACCTAAAGCGCAATCCCTGATAGCAAATTACAGGCTTATGGGAAAGCAGCTTTTTTATCCGGATAATATGTAATTACATAGGTTGATAGGCTGAAGGCTGAAGGTGGAAGACTTTTAGAAACAAATCATGCGCGATCACACAAAACCTATTACTTACCATGGAACTTCTTGTCGACAGCTTTTTATCCGCAATTCTTCTTATTTTCTCATTAGACACGGAAGTGCTTTCAATTGTATGGGTATCTCTTAAGGTAAGCGGTATTTCCACTTTTTTCGCAAGCCTGATGGGCGTACCCCTGGGTTTTTTAATAGCTTACGGATCTTTTAAAGGTAAGCGTATTCTTATAATATTCTTAAATACAATGCTTGCCCTTCCCACCGTGGTTATAGGTCTTTTTGTATATTCATTTATCTCAAGAAGAAGTATTCTTGGTTCCTTAGATCTGCTTTACACTCAGAAAGCCATAGTTATTGGCCAGATCATACTAATCCTGCCCGTAGTAGCAACCCTGACAATAGCTGCTATAAGCAGGATCGATGAAAGATACCGTAAAACCGCCATGACTTTGGGAGCTAATCGTTGGCAGACAGCCTGTGTAATATTCAGAGAGGCCAGGTTTGGGATAGTTGCTGCAGTGATAGCTGCATTTGGCAGAGTTATCGCTGAAGTGGGTATAAGTATGATGCTTGGAGGAAATGCAAAAGGTTTCACACGTACTATGACTACTGCTATGGCATTGGAATACGATAAGGGAGAATTCATCCTGGCTGTAGCTCTGGGTATTATATTACTGGTATTAAGCTTTGCTATTAATCTCATTTTTAATTTTTTCCAGGGGAGAACCAGAGCCTGATGCTTTATGTATTATCAAAGATAACCAGGAAATACGGTTCAAGGACAGTTTTAGACATTCCTTTTATGGAAATTGAAAAAGGGAAAATTTATGCTTTGCTTGGCCCAAACGGTGCCGGCAAAACAACTCTGTTGAACATCCTGGGTTTTCTTGAGGTTCCTACTACAGGTGACATCCTTTATCGTTCAAAAACCGTTAATTTTTCAGAATCATCCCTGCAAAACTTACGCAGGGAAGTAGTTATGATAGATCAGCACCCCATTTTATTTACAGGCACGGTTTATAAAAATGTGGAATTCGGCTTAAAAATCAGGAGGATTTCTCAAAAAAAGAGGGGAATTATTATTGAAGAAACCCTTGATCTTGTTGGAATGAGTGCTTTTGTTCAGGCTCAGGCGCACCGGCTTTCAGGTGGTGAGACTCAGCGGGTAGCACTTGCCCGTGCGCTGGCTGTTTCTCCTGAAGTACTTTTGTGTGACGAGCCTACTTCAAATTTAGATGTGGAAAATCAGACTGCTATTATAAATACTCTAAAGCAGATAAATGAACAAAGAAAAACAACTATAATGTTTACAACGCACTACATGTATCAGGTCTCTTCATTAGCCCACCATACTTTTTTCCTTGATCACTGCAAACTTACCGCCACCCAGGCAGAGAATTTCAAATTGTGCCAATAATCGGCCAACCTGAGTTTTCATTTTTTCCCCAAAAGCACAGTATGGCTGCGACCTATCTTGGGACTGTCGATTACATTAAAACCATTCTGTTCAGCAATAGAAATAGTTATTTCAAAATCCTTTTCTGATACATGTCCCTTTGGTTCTACTACAAGAAATGTTCCAGCAGGTTTTATCGTTTCATATATCTGAGAAAAAAACGTGTGAGCATCAGAAATTTCGTGTACAACAGCAGATGCAAAAGCGAAATCGATTTTTTCCTTAAGGTCATCCAGACTTAGTAAATTATGGTGACATATGCGTGTTTCAATTCTATTGGCTAATCCTGCTTTCTGTGCGCGTTTTTTGAGTGACTTAATCATCTTCTCTTGCACATCCACACATATGACTTTCCCGTTCGAACCGATAATCTGTGCAAGGGGCAAACTGAAGAAACCCATTGCACAGCCAATATCTAAAACCTTCATCCCGTTCTCCACGTATGGGGTGAGTATCTTTTTAGGATTTTGAAATAATTTTCTTACAGGACTAGCAAGAAGATAACCAGCCCATACAGGACACACTCTCTCAGCCATCTATTTTTTCCTCAATCATTTGTTTAAACATTAATGAAATAGAGGGGACAAACCGTTCAAGGTAGTAAAAACCAATTTCCCTTTTGGTTTTAGGTCGTTGGCAACATTTTTTTATTTTCAGTTCTCATAAATTCTTGAACGGCTTGACTACATACACATATGCGTCAGGGCTGCGATAACTTTTACGGCCTTACTCTATTCTTCCGTCCTAATTTTTCCCCACAAAGGGTCTTCACCAAAACGTTCAAACCACCATTCCTCATCTGAAAGATAATTTTTAACTTCTTCTTCACTAAAAGAGTATTGATAGGATTCACAATAATCAAGGATGGTTCTATATGCATTAATAATCTTGTCAGTCATTTCGGCACATTCTTCGTCTGGCGCATTACGCTTATCCGGATGCCACTTTTTGATAAGATTTCTATAGCTGGCTTTAATTTCATCCATTGTTGCCCGCTCCGGCAATTCCAGCACTTTTCTTGCCTCATAAATTTTTTGATACTTTTTCATTAACCGGACCAATTTGAGTATTTTAAGATTAAACGTAACATAATGTATCAGAAATAACCGGTCCCATCCCAGCAATGGGTACATAATTTATCTTTTGGGAGACCAATTGCCTCTATGAGATCTTCCATTTTCTGGTATTTTAAAGAAGTGAGTTTTAACTGCTGCCGTATTCTTTCAATCATTCCATGTTTTTTTTCTGCATCAAGATTTTAGCACATTTCTTCGCAAATAATCGCTCAACTTAGGTTTCATGAGCCTGCTGTTTCAAACAGAATTTTATCATAGCTTTCGGTTGAAATATGGTGAGGCCGGGATGCAAAAATGCCAGGTTATTTCCTTCCAAACCCTTGTCATATCTGATTAACTTCGCTTTCATTGTCGGTATATTATGCCAACAAAATAAAACTGTCAATCACCTTTGTCAGAGAAATAAATTGGCAATACAGGAAAAACGCATTTGATGTTACATAAAATGAGTTTGCAAATTTCCGATCAATTAGTTATTAGCAATTGATTATTGATAATTTATGTAGCCGTTCACGGAACGTCAACAAAGCTTACGACCGAGTCCGCCATCCTTAACTTGGAGACAAAAAATGGAAAAATCATTTCTCTTAGACAAACTCATCGACCTTGAGGAACTCCAGTCTATTCAGGATAGCTTTGCAAGAGCCGTTGGCATCTCTTCTGTGATATTTTCGGCTGAAGACGAGCCTTTGACAAGGTTTACCAATCCGACTAGATTTTGCTCCCTGATTCAATCGACCAAAAAGGGAAAAGAGCGCTGCTTCAGGTCATTTATGGAGACGGGGAAGAACGCGCTTGAGTCAGAAAAACCAAAGATCTTCTACTGCTTTGCACACGGCGGGCATTTTGTTGCGCCGATCATGATTGATGGCGAGTACAAAGGAACGATGTTTGCCGGGCAGTTTATACCTGAAAAGTTTTCTGCAGAGCAACTCCATGATCTTGAAAAGATAGCGCCTGAAATCGACCTTGACCCGGGACTGCTTGTAAAAGAAGCAGGGAAAATGCGTGTGGTCGGAGAGGATGTGATCCGGGACTATTCGAGCCTGCTCTTTAAGATCGTAGAGACCATCACAAGGAGAGGCGCGCAGGTAGCAAAACTGATCATGGCAAAGGATGCGCTTCAGAAAGCGCACGACGGACTGGAAAAACGTGTGCAGGAACGCACCGCTGAACTGGCAGAAGCGAACAAAGGACTGAAGCATGAAATTACCGAGCGCAAGCTCGCGGAGGAGGCACTGCAAAAGAAGAGAGATAAGACACAGCATTATCTTGATGTCGCGGCGGTCATGCTTTTAGTCATTGGTGCTGATCGAAAAGTCACCCTCATAAACAAAAAGGGCTGCGAGATCCTGGGATACGAAAAGGAAAAGGAGATCACCGGCAAAGACTGGTTCGATAATTTCGTTCCTGAGAGATTGAGAGATGAAGTGGCAGCGGTTTTTAACTTGTTGGTAGCAGGGAAGATTGAGCCGGTTGAATACTATTATGAGAACCCTGTTTTGACCAAACACGGCGAGGAGAGGATCGTCACATGGCATAATACCATATTGAGAGACGAACGGGGCCGGATATATGCCACCATGGCTTCTGGGGAGGATATCACCGAGCGCAAACGGGCGGAGGAGGCGCTACGGGAGAGCGAATTAAGGTATCGTTCATTGACTGACGACGTCCTTGATACCTCATCGGTCGGTATCTTTATTCTCGACTCTGACTTCCAGGTCGTCTGGGTAAACCAGGCGTTGGAGTGCTACTTTGGCCTGCGGCGGAAGGAAGTTATTGGGAAGGATAAGCGGCAACTCATCCGGGAGCGAATCAAGGATATCTTTGAGGATCCGGTATACTTTACCGAGAAAGTGTTTGCCACGTACGATAATAATACCTATATCGAGCACTTTGAGTGCCACATAGTCCCTGACAGCGAACGGGAAGAACGTTGGCTTGAGCATTGGAGCCAGCCCATCCTATCTGGTCTCTATGCTGGTGGCCGTATAGAGCATTACAGCGACATCACCGAGCGCAAGAAGGCAGAGGAAAAATTAATACCACTTTTAGCTGTGGTTAAACAGTCATCAGAAGGCATGGCAGTTGCCAATTTGGACGGGATTCTCACCTTTGCCAACAATGCTTGGTGCAAAATGCACGGCTATAAAAGCTCTAAGGAACTTCTTGGCAAGAACCTTGCCATTTTCCACAATAAAGAACAACTGGAAAATGAAGTCAAACCATTTAACGAAAAAGTCAAGCAGGATGGCGCTCACAGCGGGGAAGTTGGGCATATAACCAAGGATGGGAAACCATTTCCGACTTTAATGGGAACGACCCTATTGAAAAACGAGCAGGGTAAGCCATATGCTTTGGTAGGAATTGCCAGGGATATCACCGAGCGCAAGCGGATGGAGAAAGCACTGAATGACCGGGTTTGCTTCGAGAAGATCGTCGCCTCCATATCAACAAGCTTCATCAACCTTGCGCCGGATGAGGTTGACATCGGGATAGAAGATGCACTCGGAAGCATCGGAGAGTTTTTCGGTGTTGACCGCAGTTATCTCTTCCGGTTATTCGATGACGGAACGAAGACGGACAACACCCACGAGTGGTGCGCCGAGGGGATCGTGCCACAGATCGAGAACTTAAAGGGGCTACAGACTGCGGACTTCCCGTGGTTTCTGGGGAGACTCAACCGGTTTGAGACCGTCCACATTCCAAGTGTTGCAGACCTTTCACCCGAGGCAGATTGTGAAAAAGAGATCCTGCAATCAGGGGGTATCCAATCAGCCATTCTCGTTCCGATGGTCTATGGCGGGACTCTCGTCGGATTTATCGGGCTTGATTCGGTGAAGCAGGAGAAGAGCTGGTCTGAAGAGAACATCGCACTGCTCAGGATAATATGCGAGATCTTTGTGAATGCCCTGGAACGCAAGCGTGTGATGGATGCGCTCCGAAGTTCTGAGACGAAGTTTCATGCCATGTTCGAAGAAAACCCGCTTGGAGCTGTCATCATCGACAAAGAACGGAAGATCAGGGAGGTGAACGATACTGCCGTAGCTATGGTCGGCAGATCAAGAGAAGAGATTATCGGCAGGACCTGCCACGAGTTTATCTGCCCGATAGCAGAGAACGACTGCCCGATCTACGATCACGGACTGATCATCAACCACGCTGAAGGGATCCTCATCTCAAAGGATCGTGGAGAAGTTCCTATCGAGAAGACGGCTACACAGATTACAGTCGATGGCGATACGATGATTCTTGAGATGTTTTACGACATCACCAAGCGGAAAGCCGCGGAAGAGGAAATTGAGGAGAAAACCGATGAACTTGAGAAATTCAACCGACTGGCTGTGGGCAGGGAGTTTAAGATGATAGAACTTAAAAAGGAGATAAACGCGCTTCTTGAGAAGTTAGGTAAGGAGCCCGGATACAAGATTGTTGGAGATGTTTAAGGAGTCTATCAGATGAAAATCCAGATGAAAATCCTTCTCATCACGTTGCTGTTAGTCATGGTCGCGGGCACGGCTATCATAGTGGTCAATCATATCGCCACAAGAAACATGACCGAAGATGACGTTTACGACCATATGAGCACTGCTGCGGAATCAAGAGCAAGTCACATCGAGACATATCTGGACGGTGGAAAAAAAGCAATCAAGCAATTATCAGAGAGTATCATTATAGAACGATTGTTACTGGCAGGCAAAGATGACCCGGATTATAGCGGGAAGTATAATGATGCTATACGAAGACTAAAGCGTACAGCAGCGGCAAACGAGTATATCTATGGTGTCTTTGTGCTTGACAAAAATGGAACGATCATTGCTTCAAGCGAAGAGATCGATATCGGAAAAGACAAGAGCAGTGATCCTTATTTCCTGGGCGGGAAGGAAGGCGTTTTTATCAAGGATGCTTATACATCCCGGAATAGAAAAATAGACTCAATCGCTTTCTCAGCGCCGATTTTTGATGAAGAAGCCACTGTTTTTTTAGGCGTCGTCGTCATAAGGGTTTCGATGGAAAAACTGGATAAAATCACAACAGGCAAAGCCGGTCTTGGGGAGGGCGAAGAGTTTTTCCTCGTGAACAAGGACGACTACGTGATAACGCCATCGAGGTTTCTTAATGATACGTTCCTTAAGCAGAAGGTTGAGACGTTCCATTCAGGAGGTGAACCTGAAGATATAAAACATTTGGCTGGGTACGGATACGAGGTGATTCTATGCAAGAATTACAGGGGGGTGGAGGTTCTCAGGATTCATGTGCACATACCTGAGATGGGCTGGTGCCTGATGGCGGAGACGAGCACAGAAGATGCATTTGCTCGGGTTGCGCAATTGACGCAGAACATGGTGTCGATTTTCGTTTTGCTTTTCGTTGTCAGCATCATGGTTTCCATCGCCACATCCAGGACTATAACAAGGCCTATCGTAAAATTGCACAGCGGAATCGAAGAAATTATGAAAGGGAATCTGAATCACAAGGTAGGCACTGGCGTAAACAATGAGATCGGACAACTCTCAAGGGTTTTTGATGAGATGGCCGCCAATCTCAAAAAATCAAGAAAAGAGTTGGAAGATTACAGCCGGGGTCTTGAGGGGATAGTAAAAAGGAGAACTGCGGAACTGGACAGGAAAGTTGTCGAGAGTGAGCAGCAGAGACTTGCGATAATAAACATCGCAGTGGACATCGAAGATGCAAACAAGGCAAAGGGGTTGGAAATTGCAGAACGCAAAGCCGCTCAGAAGGAACTATCCGAGACCAACAAAAAGCTTCAGGACGCGGTTAATCGCTCTAACCAGCTCGCGATAGAGGCCCATACAGCCAACACGGCCAAGAGCGAATTTCTGGCCAACATGAGCCATGAGATCCGGACGCCTATGAACGGCGTTATAGGCATGACGGATTTGCTGCTTGCTACGGAATTGCCTTCGGAGCAGCTCGAATATGCAAAGATCATTAAAAAGAGTGGAAATTCGCTGCTGGCGATCATCAACGATATCCTCGATTTTTCCAAGATAGAGGCCGGGAAGTTTGAACTGGGAACGTTTGATTTTGATCTTCGCATGACCCTTGAAGACATGACCGATGTGCTGGCGTTACGCGCATATGAAAAAGGTCTGGAGATGACCTGCCTGATAGAACCGGAGGTCCCTGCGTTGTTGCGGGGAGATCCGGGGCGACTCCGACAGATAATTATCAACCTCATCGGAAATGCGATTAAATTTACGGCACAAGGCGAGGTGGCCTTGCACGTGACCCTTGATAATGAGGATAACGGCATGGTCATGATCCGTTTTGCCGTGAAAGACACAGGCTGCGGAATGCCCGCGGACAAACTCGATATTTTGTTTGATCCCTTTACCCAGGCGGATTCCTCTACTACACGCAAATTCGGCGGAACCGGCCTGGGTCTGACCATTTCAAAACATCTGTGTGAAATGATGGGTGGGCAGATCGGTGTGGAAAGCAAAGAGGGCAAAGGTTCTACGTTCTGGTTTACGGCCCGTTTGAATAAGCAATCCACCAGCCGGAAAATGGAGATTACAACGCTGGATAATATTTCGCTTAAGGGACTGCGTATCCTTGCCGTGGACGACAATGCGACAAACCGCAGGGTGGTCGCAGGCATGCTTTCGTCCCAGGAATGCCGGCATGAAGAAGTCGAGAATGCCGCAACTGCGCTGGACAGGCTCAGGGCGGCCGCAGCATCAGGAGACCCGTTCCGCATCGCTATTTTAGATATGGTTATGCCGGAAATGGACGGAGAGACCCTGGGCAGAATGATCAAAGATGATCCTGCTTTGCGTGATACTGTGCTGGTGATGATGACCTCGATCGGTTCGCGGGGCGATGCCGGCCGGTTCGAGAAGGCGGGATTTGCCGTGTACCTGACCAAGCCGATAAAGCAGTCGCGACTTTTTAACTGCCTAATGGCGGCGATCGGCCGTAAGCCCTCCGATCAGACCTCACCGAACAGGATTATTACCCGACACACAGTGGCAGAAAAAAGCAAGCAAAAGACCCGCATACTCCTGGCCGAAGACAACATCATCAATCAGAAGGTCGCTTTGAAAGTTCTCGAAAAGCTTGGCTATCGCGCCGACGTGGTTGCCAACGGCTTAGAGGCGCTCAAGGCGCTTGAGATGATCCCTTATGACATGGTGCTCATGGACGTTCAGATGCCGGAGATGGACGGATTGGAAGCGACCAGAGAGATCAGGAAACGGGAGGAACTCATAGCTCAAAAAAAAGATGCAGGTTTTTCCGACGAACTTTTAGCTTTGAGCTTTCAGCATTCAGCTCGATCGAAACATATTCCGATCGTCGCTATGACCGCCCACGCCATGGAGCGTGACAAAGAGATGTGTCTAAAGGCGGGCATGGATGATTATTTGACCAAGCCGATCCAGCCGGGCAAATTTGGAGAAACAATAGCCAGATGGATCATAGGCATTGCTGCTGCCGGGCAGAATCGAACCGGAGATAAGCCGTCGGAGGAAGCGATGACAAAGGAAACCACGTAATGAGAATTTTGATTGCTGAAGATGATATAACCTCCCGCGCGCTGCTTAAACATATGCTGACCGAGTGGGGTTACGAGGTGGTTGTCACAAAGGACGGCAGCGAGGCATGGGAGGCGCTTCAGGCCGAAGACGCGCCAAGGCTTGCGATTCTTGACTGGATGATGCCCGGATTGGACGGTGTTGAAGTCTGTCGTAAAGTGCGCCAATTGAATGTTTCCAATCCCACGTACATTATTTTTCTCACGAGTCGCAGCAGCAAGAAGGACATTGTCGCCGGTCTTGAGGCAGGGGCGGACGACTATATCGGCAAACCGTATGAGACGGACGAACTGCGCGTCCGGGTCAAGGTGGGAGAAAGGATAACGGCCTTGCAGTCAGCCCTTGCAGAACAAGTACATTCCCTCCGGAAAGCGTTGGCGCATGTCAAGACTCTTCAGGGCATCCTGCCCATTTGCATGCATTGTCACAAGATCCGGAATGACCAGCAGAGCTGGGAACGGCTCGAAAAATACATTGCCAAACACTCGGATGCAGAATTCAGCCACGGCCTGTGTCCCGAATGCCTGGAAAAACATTATCCGGATTTCAACGAGTAAACAGAACTTGGTGGTAGCCGTGAGCGCTTACCTAAAGTGTTAGCTTTTTTCTCAATCTATCCGAGACTTCCCTTGTCAACCTGAGAACCTTTGTTGCATTTTCCAGGCTTAAGGAACCTGTACCGCAGCTTGGAGTTATTAAAGACTGAGCCAGGATTTTAGATCTTTCAAATCCAAGAGCTTCTAAATCCCGCACCTCATTTTCCCATTTTATCACTATCGAATCGACTGTCTCTTTTTCAACATCCTCTGCTTTTGAGGTGGGCACTATGCCCCATGCAAGAATGCCTCCTGATTCCATAAACTTCTTAATATGATCAGCGTAAAGAATAAATCTGTCAAAAAAAGAATATGCATCAAAGCTGACTATATCTGCCGAAGAACCAAGTACCAGCGACCAGTCGCAATTGGCGCAAACATGTATTCCTGCAATACCGCCTTCTGAATGAACGGCTTTTATAACTTCTTTAAAACATTTTTCTACTTCATCGCTTGATATACCTATAAACGCAGATGAGCCGAAACCGGCAAGCGCGGGTTCATCAAAAAAAATAATTACGGGAACTTCGAATTTTGAGAGTTCTCTGACCTGCCATCTGGCTTTGAGAGCCAAAAGCTTTACAGCCGCATCCCTTATCTGTTCGTCATAAAATATCGCCTTTCCATCCTGGTCATTCAGGCCTGTGCAAAAAGTTACAGGGCCTGTTATCTGGCCCTTAACTGCAACCGGAGGAACGGAAACCGCTTTTAATTGCTTTGTAAACTCAAAAAAACCACCTGCCGTATCCTCTGTCAAAACGAATCTTGATCCGGAAAGCTCGCCCTCTCCTTCAAGTACAGCCATGTAGTCTTCATAGAATTTAAGAAGATCTTCACCAAAAGCACCTGCGCCGGTATCTATATAAGCTCTTTCTTTTTCAACAACAAGACCCGGCAAACCGGGAAGAAACTGTGCAATCATTCCTTCTTCTTTATAAACCGGAAGCTGAACCCATAAGGGAATTTCAGGAGTATATCTGAAAACAAGTTTTACAGCTTCTGCATGATTATCCATAGGAAGACTTCCTATTAAAGCGGGAAGACCGTTTGCCTGAAAGTTTTTAATCACAATTCATGCTCCTTTCATACCGTATACCTCGGAAGATTATAAATATTAATAAAGATTATCATAAGACCAATGAATTTACAAGGAATATGCGTAAGCGTTCACGGAAATTGGGCATTCATGCTTTTGTACTGTTCTTCCCAATTTCAAGTTTCAAGCCGTAACCAGCTACCAATATACTTTGCACGGCCACAAACTGCACTTTTTGAAGCTGTCAGAATTGTAAGAATTATTGCTCTAACCTGTAAAAGATTGACACTAAACTATGCTGGTGTTATATTTTAAAATTATATCATATAGTCTTTGTGGAAGAAAATAATTTATTTCTCGCTCGTCTGGAAAATTCAACCTATTATGGCAGATATTATATCACTTGATAGTAAACTTCAGTTAACCAGAGATAAGAAAGCCAATCTAATAAAAAAACGCAAAATTTTTGCGATACAGAAGGTTTTTCAATGTACACGGTGCTCCTTTAAATGCGAAAAATGCGGCTCTCAAATTAGTCTCGCACATCAAAAGAAAAATGATTCCAGCAACATTAAGGTATCATATCGACTCTGCGAGAGTTGCATGGAAGAATTTAATGACTATATTGAAAAAATTAAGGGAAAAGGAGACTCTGACTCTTACTGGCACAATGATGCTTGGATAGATGTCTGGAAAACGTGGATAAATCATCAGAATGCCATTAACCAATATCTAAAGTCAAAAGAGTTTAAGCAGCTTCTGCAGGAATTTAAACAAAACGAGCCCAACAAATAGGGTCTCATAGGAGGATTTTATGTTTGGAATTGGTATGCCTGAACTTATAATAATACTTGTTATTATTCTAATTATATTTGGAGCCGGCAAACTTCCGGAAATCGGAGCAGGTGTAGGTAAAGCAATAAAAAATTTTAAAAGCGCAACAACCGATGCTGAAAAAAAAGAAGCTGATAAACTGAACAGTAGCGATAAAGGTGATAAATCATAAATAGACTTTCAGATAAATAATTTCACTGTGTTATCAGTCGTCGACGTATAACTAATACGCCTTCCTCCTTCTGGCCTTGTGAAATTAATTATCTGAAAGTCTAAAGCTTCAATTTGTTTCAACAGGTTTTACATTTATGATATTCCGGAACCAACCGCCCAGCACAACACTATTACTGTAACAATCGCACAACTTCCGGCAAGAATTTTGTGAAGCAGGCTTTCTCTATTTTTTTCATTATAACCTATAAAAAATCCAATAGCGGCCCCTGCCAATATTCCAGCCCCGTGCCCCCAGTTATTTATGCCTGGCACAACAAAACCGAACAGCATAATTCCAAGCGCCCATCCGCCGATTTGCCTGTAAATGGCATGCCCATAAGTCCCGCCCCGGCTTTTGCCATAGTAAATGGCCGCCCCTATCAAACCGCATATGGCGGCAGAAGCACCTAATGTGAATGCAACACCGGCTAAATAAGAAATCCTGAAACCGATAATTCCGCTTAGAGTATAGATGATAAACATCCGGTAAACACCATATTCCCGACTGACCAGCGGTGCTATCTGACTGAAGGCAATCATATTAAAAAGAATGTGCAATATTCCTCCGTGAAGGTAATTGGCGGAAACTAATGTCCACCATCCGTGCATCTTGTCAACCGGGATGGTCCCCGTTGCTCCCAGTAACAGAAGGCTTCTGTTTTCAGGAGACAGGATATGAAATGGATTAAACGAAAGGCCCGGCAAACGGGAATTAAACAAAAGCGATATAATGTACATGCCTATGTTGGCATAGATTATTGCTTTGATGATCTGGTCGGCACTGCTAACTCCTTGAGTCCATAAATTATTTTTCCACCATGCACCTGGCTTTGATATGTTACAGTACGGGCAGCGAGATTCATCGGCGCTTATCAGTTTTCGGCAGTTGGGGCAAATAATCGACCCTCTCTTGTGATTTGTCATGACTTGACTTAACCTTTCGAGGTATAGAATTCTTCCTGAATTTTTCGATAAGATAGCACTGTCTCGCATCATTGTAAAGAACGCTTATAAAGAAAAAACTTAAGATCTTAAGGAAAATCTTGACAGCTATGAGCTGCTTTGTTATTTAAACAAATTTTTAATTCTTTCATTAATTTTTTTAAATTCATTCCTTGCTCTGAATTATTATTATTTCAGGGCTTAATATCCATGAGGAGGTTTAATGCGAAGGTACGAAACATTTATAATTATTGATCCTGATCTTTCAGATGAAGAACGGAGTCCTGTTTTTGAAAAAGTAAAAGACTTAATCCAGCAAGAAGAATGCCTTCTGATAATGCTCGATGAATGGGGGGACAGAAGGCTTGCATATGAAATCAAGAAAAAATCTCGTGGGTATTATGTTCGCTTAGACTATTGCGGAACAGGAAAACTTGTTGAGGAAATAGAACGTTTTTCCCGAATTGATGACAGGGTCATGAAGTATATGACGGTTTTACTTGACAAGCATGCAGACATGGAACTTCTTAAAGAAGAGATAGCCAAAGCTGAAATTAAAGAAAGCGAGCCCGATCAAAATAAATCCGATATCGAACTGGACGCCCCTGATATCCCTGATATTAATGATTCTGAAACGGCTGAGGATAAAACAATAAAAACAACGGAAAGTGAATAAATAGGAGAAAAAATGGCTGTTCCTTCAAATTCAAAAAGAAATTCAAGAAGAACTCCAGGTAAAAAAAGAATATATCATCGCCGGAAAATATGCCGTTTCTGCGCAGATACAAGTCTTGTAATAAATTATAAGGAACCTAAAACACTTAAATATTTTATTACTGAACGAGGCAAAATTATCCCAAGACGTATATCTGGAACATGCGCTAAACATCAACGCTCTCTGACACATGCCATAAAGCGAGCCCGAACAATTGCACTTCTGCCTTATGTGGGGACTATTGACTATATTTAATGTTATATAAGTCTGTGTGTCTCCAAGGAGAAGAAAATAGTGTCTCAAACTGTTCAAGGGAATATATCAAAGGATATAATAAGTGGCATAGCAATAACAGGTCTTATATTTACAGCTTCAACATATCTGCCGATCATAGGGTTTTTCTTTTCTTTGTTTATCCCTCTGCCAATTCTCTTTTATCGCTCAAAGCTCGGGAGAACAACAGGAATTATAGTCTATATTTTATCAATCATAATGATGATTGTAATGACCGGCAGTATATCATTGGATATATTTTTCTTTGCTGAGTTGCTGCTGCTGGGTTTTGTCCTTAGCGAACTAATTGAGATGCGTTTATCAATTGAAAAGACAATTGGTTATGCGTGCGCCTCCGTTCTAATAACGGGAATTGTTATCTTGGCCTTTTACAGTAATTTATCAAACGCTGGAATTTACACCATAGCATCTGAATATATATCACGAAATCTCAAGCTGACTATGGTAATGTATGAGAGTATGGGGGTTCCGGAAGAAAGCATACACGTTATCTCGAATTCACTGGAAAAAATCCAATACGTACTTATACGAATTATTCCTGCTATGCTTATATCTTTAACCTTATTTGTGTCATGGGCCAGTCTGTTAATCGCAAAGCCCGTGCTTAAAGCTAAAAATATTTTTTTCCCTGATTTTGACTCTCTTAAATTATGGAAAGCGCCGGAATTTATGGTTTGGATTTTTATAGGATGCGGCGTGATGCTTATTTTGCCGGAAAATTCATTTAAAATTTTAGGATTAAACGGTCTGATTATCCTTATGACAATATATTTTTTTCAAGGCATAGCAATTGTGTCCTTTTATTTTGAGAAAAAAAATGTTCCCCGTATATTCAGGATTTTCCTATACAGCGTCCTTGCTTTGCAACAGTTGGTTCTGCTTTCCGTTATAGGGCTTGGCTTCTTTGATATGTGGATTAATTTCAGGAAATTAGGAGGCAAGTAAAAATAAGTTGTACAGATTGCGCAGAAATCTTGTTTGTTTTCAAGGCGCGTTAAGGCGCGCATAACGAGTTATGTACGCCTTGACGCAACACAGAAAACAAGCAAAAGGACAAGCAAGGTGTGTAAGTTATTTTTACTTGCCGACTTAGGTATAAAAAAAGAAAGTTAAACTTAAAATATTAGGTAGCCGTTTACGGTTTACAGTTATCGGTTCACGGTTGAAAAAAACAGAAGGTTTATAAATATTGCACAAGGATCGGCTGCGGAGCTGAGAACACAGATTTATATTTAACGAGAGGTTAATATATTTTCTGATTTAGATGCTAAAGAATTAATTCAAGAGTTGAAATCAATATCCAAAATGCTTCAATCGTTGCATAGTTCATTGAAAAAACCGTGAACCGTGAACCGACAACCGTGAACGCTTACAAAATTGTTTATGGAGGTTATAATGAAAGTAATTTTGAAAGAAACTATACAATCACTAGGCATAATCGGCAGCGAAGTTAATGTTGCCAAAGGTTATGCCCGCAATTATCTTTTGCCTCAGAATAAGGCTGTACCGGATACACCTCAAAATCGCAGGATGCTGAAACAGGAAAAGGTTAAATTTGAAGTTCAGATAGCTAAAGAAAAAAGCCTTGCTGAAGAAATGGCCAATAAACTTGAAGGAGTTGTTTGCAAAATAGTTGCAAAGGTTAGTGAAGAAGATCGCCTGTATGGCTCGATTTCTGTGAAGAATATTATTGATGCTCTTGTAAGCCAGAATATAGAAGTTGAAAAAAGAATGGTTCTGCTTAGTGAGCCCATAAAAAAATTAGGTACATTCAAAGTTCCTATACGAGTTTACAAAGGAGTTGAGCCTGAAATAACTGTTGAAATAGTCTCTGAATAAAGTTATTATATTTTAATGATAGACAGGCAGTTTCAAAACAAACAAGACCCATCTCTTTATAAAATTCCCCCTCAAAGTATTGAAGCCGAAGAATCTTTACTCAGCGGAATCCTTATAGATAACGATACATTACTTGATGTTGTCGATATTATTTCACCAGAGGATTTCTATAGATCCGCCCATCAAAAGATCTTTTCCGGTATTGTTGAACTCTTTTCAAAGAATGAACCTGTTGACCTTGTAACTCTTACCAACGCTCTCAAAGAAAGGGGAAATTTAGAAGAGATTGGAGGGGCAATATATTTAGCCACGCTTGTTGATACCGTTCCGCTTGCAGTAAATGCAAAACATTATGCTAAAATTGTTCATGACAAAGCGACATTAAGACGCCTTATAGAAAAAGCAAATGATATTGCCAAAGAATGCTTTGAGGACAGGGGTAATGTTGACGAAATAATAGACTTTGCTGAAAGTTCGATTTTTGAAATTTCAAAAAATAAGCATAAACAATCATTTTATCGTATAAGCGAAATAATTGATGGCAACATTGAAACCCTTGAAGAGAGACAAGGCAATAAGGCCCTGGTAACCGGCGTTCCAACAGGGTTTACCCGCCTTGATAATCTTACATCGGGTCTGCAGCAATCAGAACTTATAATTCTTGCCGCACGCCCGAGTATGGGGAAAACAGCCCTGGCCCTTAATATTGCCAGAAACGCCGCAGTTGATGCAAATGTACCTGTAGCCGTATTTTCTCTTGAAATGTCAAAAGAACAATTGTCAATGCGTCTGCTCTGTTCTGAAGCGAGAATTGATTCATCTCGTTTAAGGGGGGGGTTTTTCAGCATGGAAGACTGGCGCAAACTGACAGATGCCGCCGGTGTCCTGTCTGACACTTCTATTTTTATTGACGATACTCCCGATATATCAGCTATGGAAATACGAGCAAAGGCCCGTAGATTAAAAATGGAAAAAGATATAGGCCTTGTCATTATCGATTACCTCCAGCTTATGAAAGGCCGTATGTCTGCTGAACGTCGAGATCTTGAAATCTCAGAAATATCGAGATCTTTAAAAGCTTTGGCCAAAGAACTTAACATTCCGGTAATGGCTTTATCTCAGCTCAACAGAATGCTTGAACAACGAAATGACAAGCAGCCAAGACTCTCAGATCTGAGGGAATCCGGAGCCCTTGAACAGGATGCAGATGTAGTAGCTTTTATATACCGAGACGAAATATACAACAGCGATGACAACAATCCCAAAAAAGGTACGGCTGATATTCTGATTAGAAAGAATAGAAACGGCCCTACCGGAGAGGCGACATTGACCTTTTTAGATAGCTATACGCGTTTTGAAAATATTGCATTTGAAAAATAGAAATATTTGTAACAGTTTACGGTTGTCGGTTTACAGTTAACAGTTTTATGTTTTGATCAACCGTGAACCGTGAACCGTGAACCGTGAACTGACAACCGACAACCATGAATTGTATGAAACGGCTTTTCGGAAATACATCCGGCTTAAAGGCAAATCAAATCCGAAGTCTTGAAAATCTCTACCGGCGCCGTATCCCCGATAACTTCCTCATCACACCCGAACTTGCGGCCGATATCAGCAGGCTTTCCTATGAAATGCGCCGCCAGATAGGTCTCCTTGTCAATCGGCGAGGCAGGATAGCCTTCGTAATCGTAGGAAGCCATCATACAATAGTCATACCTGACACAAGTGAATACAGGGCTGCCCCTGGTCGTCTGAGGGGCCTGAGATGTATACACACTCATCTAAAAAAAGAATCTTTAACAAACGATGATTTCAACGACTTGGTCTTTTTAAGACTGGATGTTATGGCTGCAATTACAATAACTAAAGATGGTCTTCCATATCAAGTTCATGCAAGCCATATTCTTCCGAGCGGTAAAGATGGAAAGCCTTATCAGATATTGGGGCCGCTTAATCTCAATCAGCTTGATATCGGATGTGTTGAACTTATACAGGCTATTGAATCTGAACTCAGCCATGCAGGATCCTTATATAAAACGAATCAAGACAAAGAAAGAGCCCTTCTCGTAAGCGTGACGACTGCTCCCAGGCGCAGTGCAATGGACTCTTTGGAAGAGCTGAAAGAACTTGCCGGCTCAAGTGGTATTGAAGTTGCCGGCACCGTGCTTCAACAGCGCAAAAGGGTTGATTCAAGATTTCTCCTTGGTCCCGGCAAACTCCAGGAACTCACTATACAAACACTTCAGAAGGGAGCGACACTTTTAATCTTCGATCAGGAATTGAACCCGTCGCAAATTCGCTCCATTACAGATAATATAGATTTAAAGATCATAGACAGGACGCAGCTTATTCTGGATATTTTTGCTCAACGAGCTCAAACAAAAGAAGGAAAAATTCAGGTTGAGCTTGCTCAACTTAAATATCTGCTTCCAAGACTTATTACAAAAAATACCGCCATGTCACGTTTGACCGGAGGTATTGGTGGCCGTGGTCCTGGCGAGACCAAGCTGGAAATAAACAGAAGGCGTGTACGCGATAATATAGCACGACTTGAGAAGGCTTTATTAAGTGTAAAAAAACAGCGTAAGCAACAAAAGGCAAAGCGCAGCAAAAAAGGATTGCCTGTTATTTCGATTATAGGCTACACCAATTCCGGAAAATCAACTCTATTAAACACACTTACAAAAAGCAATGTTATAGCTGAAAGCCGGCTTTTTGCTACCCTGGATCCTTCCAGCAGGCGTCTTAAATTTCCCAGGGATACTGAAGTCATAATTACAGACACGGTAGGATTTATTAAAGATCTGCCAAAAGACCTTATGGTTGCTTTTCGCTCAACTCTTGAAGAGCTTGAAAGTGCCGACCTCCTGCTGCATGTGATAGATATAAGCGGTCCGCGTTTTAAAGATCAGATCAAATCCGTCGAAAGAATACTATCAGACTTAAATCTGCACAATATCCCATTAATTCGTGTTCTGAACAAACAGGATCTCGTTGACAGGGAAACTATTAACAGGCTCGGCATTGACCTTGATGGAACCCCCATATCGGCTATTAACAAATCAACTTTGATGCCGCTTATTGAAAAAATGGAAAATGCAATACAGCATCTTAGAAAATTTTATTAGGTTGACTTCTAAAGAAAAATAATTGTATTTTGTTCAGCTTATGGATCTGGAACTTGTAAAAAGAGTCGGTATCGCTGCTGCTTATAAAGGTGGAATAATTCTTCGATCCTGTCTCGGCAAATTATCCGGTATTAATAAAAAAGGTGATATTGATCTTGTTACAGAAGCTGACATTGGATCAGAAAAAGTAATAATTGAGACAATATTAAATACATTTCCAGATCATTCCATACTAGCCGAAGAAAGCGGTTTTAATAAAGGCAAAGCTGATTATGAGTGGATTGTTGATCCTCTCGACGGAACAACAAACTTTGCTCATCAACTCAGCATGTTTTCCATATCCATAGCGTTTGTGTTGCAAGGGAATATAGTTCTCGGCATTGTCTTTAATCCGGCAACAGAAGAACTTTTTACCGCTGTAAAGGGAAAAGGAGCTGAATTAAATTGCAGACCAATAAAAGTTTCAGGCTCAAAATCGGTTTCAGAAAGTCTGCTTGTAACTGGTTTTCCTTATGATTTTAAAAACATTATCGACTCCTTAATGCTTCGCTTTTCTAATTGCCTAAAAGCATCCCAGGGTGTCAGAAGGTTAGGATCTGCGGCGCTTGATCTTTGTTTTGTGGCTTGCGGACGATTCGATGCCTTCTGGGAACAAAATCTGAAATCCTGGGATACATCTGCAGGCGTGCTGATTGCAAGTGAAGCAGGGGCTGTTATAACGGATTTTTCAAACAAGCTGTTTACAATTGACAAAAAGGAAATTCTGGCCAGTAACGGAAAAATTCATAATGAGATGCTTAACTTACTAAAGGACAGCGTATGAAAAAAAAACTAACTAATGATATATCTTCTGATGATTATTTGGGATGTTTCGGCAATTTCAATATCAAGGATACTATATGTAAAAACCATTGTTCGCTAAGATTGCGTTGCTCTATAGAATGTGATCAAAATATCAAACTGGAAATATTGAACGACATTGTATCTTCAGATGTTCTATCAATAAAGATGCAATAGGATTGAAAAAACATAGCCGTGAACGCTTACATATTAAGGAACGGGGACGAAATAACTTCCCCAACTATGCATCACAGCTTCAAGCCATCTTTGCCCGATCTTAAATCCCAAAAATATCAAAATAGCCTGCTATTCTATCAACTTTTGTGATTTAAGATCGAACAAATCTGACCCAAATCTATGCGCCTACTTGGGGAAGTCCCCGTTCCTAAGTTCTGGTGACTTTGAAAGTTCGGAGTTATAATTGTTGGTGTCATTCCTGCGAAGGCTGGAATCAAGTGCTTTTACGGGTTTTCTGGATTCCGGCTTTCCTCGGAATGACGTTTGGTGCCGGAACTTTTTGAGA
>JAUWFS010000123.1:0-10038 GCA_030606805.1 Deltaproteobacteria bacterium | reverse complement strand
TGCAAGGTAAAAGGCAAGAATCTTTTTATCATGGACAAAAATATATCTGTGCAGAAAAAAATTAGAATTCTTGCAGAGTTCTTAGGCAAAATGCCGCATGAAAATATATATGTCATGCCGGCTGTTCGCGATATTCTTGGTACGCAAAATTAATTTCGACAGGATATACAGGATGATCAGGATATAAAAAAAATAAAGAAATCATGTAAATTCCGTTAATCCTGTCAAATAATTAATCCGGAGTTGATTCTAAAAAGGGCATAGTGAATGTATTGCTGCATACATATTCGGCTTTTTGCTAAAAGTTTACATAATATACCTTATCAGACGTTGTTGAAATCCATTCAAAACCCCCTCAAACAGAAAACACGAAAATCTGTGAAATCTGTGGATTAAAAACATTGAATGAAATTTTTATCTGTGGTAATTTAAAATTTTAGAATTAACGGAATTTCGTAGCCGTTCACGGCTTGAAACTTGAAAAATGTTTCGTGAACGTTTACGGAATTTATTTACTTTTTTTACCTGCTGGCAGGAAGATATCCAGATCATCCTGTTCTCAAATCGAAGATTTTTAGTAGTTAGCTTTTAGCAATTAGCTTAAAAAATCAAACAGATAACACATTCAGCTAACAGCTAATGGCTAATGGCTTTTTCACAAATTTTCACATCGTTAAATAAGCTGAAACTATTGCCACCATTAAAAAAATACTTTTCGGACACTAATTATCTGTATGAGCCAGAATACAAGAAAAATATATACGGTCTCCGAGTTAACATCAGAACTTAAAACATTACTTGAAGAAAGCTTTCCTTTTGTATGGATATCAGGGGAAATATCGAATTTAAGCAGGCCTGTTTCCGGGCATTTTTATTTTACATTAAAAGATGAAAATTCCCAGATAAGAGCCGTGATGTTTCGTGGCCAGAACAAAAAACTAAAATTTACGCTTGATGATGGCTTGAGCATTATTGGATTGGGCAGGATAAATCTTTATGAACCTCGTGGAAATTATCAAATTATATTTGAATATATCGAGCCAAAAGGTATTGGCGCTTTACAGCTTGGATTTGAAAAACTAAAAATACGTCTTTCCGAGGAGGGCCTTTTTGACGATAAATATAAAAGCCCCCTTCCCTTTTTGCCAAATAAAATTTGTATAATAACATCTCCTTCAGGAGCTGTAATTCATGATATTATAGATATTGTTCACAGGCGCTTTCATAATATTCCCATTGAAATTATACCTGTTAAAGTTCAAGGTGATAGCGCTGTTCAGGAAATTGTTTCAGCTTTTGATATGATAAACACACTTGCTGATTCTAAAGAAAGAGCAGATGTCGTAATTCTTGCAAGAGGTGGCGGCTCCATAGAAGATCTTGCTGCATTTAATTCTGAAGAAGTTGCGAGAGCTATATTTGCATCAAGGATTCCTGTCATTTCTGCTGTTGGACATGAGACCGATTATACAATATCTGATTTTGTTGCTGATCTTAGAGCACCGACTCCTTCTGCGGCAGCCGAGCTTGTAGTTCCGCTTAAGTATGAACTCACAAACAGATGCGATGAAATGTTTAAAAATTTAATCGCAAGAATATATAATAACATTGATAAGTTAAATAGTAGTTTAAACGAACTGAATAATCGCCTTGTTGATCCAAGAAAAAATATTCAGGATTTCAGACTAAAAATTGATGATTATATAAATAGGTTATTAAAATCTATATATAATATTATAGATAAACGGCGCTCTCAGCTTATATGGATGTCCAGAAGTTTATATGCAAATAGTCCTCATAAATATATCGACAACCTTAATGTAATGCTTAAACGATTAAACGATAAACTCCTGTCATCCATAGATATATATATACAAAACAGGCGTTCTATAACAATTGTTCTTGCTTCAAGGCTGAATGATTTAAGTCCTGTTGCTATACTGGATCGTGGTTATAGTATAACGAGAACTATTCCTGATGCAGTCGTTGTAAGAGATCCAAAAATAGTTAATTTAGGTCAGAATCTTGAGGTAATGTTGTCTAAAGGTTCTTTAATTTGTCGTGTAGAAGGAAAATCATAAAATGGCCAAAATAAGTTTTGAAAAATCTTTAAAACAGCTTGAGCAGATAGTTCAGGAGATTGAATCCGGGAATCTGCCCCTTGAGAAAGCCATGAAAAAATTTGAAGAAGGCGTTAAACTTTCAAAATATTGTTCTGAAAAACTGGATGAAACTGAAAAAAAGATTAGTGTTTTATTGCATGATAATAATGGTGACATAACTGAAGAACCTTTCATGTCTGAAAATGAAGCAAAAAATGATTAAAAATCCGGCATCCAGTTTTGATCTGAATTCATACCTTATTTTAAAGCGTAAAAATGTTAATGCTTTTATTGATGAAATTCTGAATAATACCGCGAAGTCCAGCCGTATTGTTCAAGCAATGCATTATTCTCTTATGGCCGGTGGAAAGCGAGTAAGACCTATCCTGTGTATTGCCGCATCTGAGGCTGTGGGAGGAAATGCAGATAATGTCTTGCCCGCAGCTTGCGCTCTTGAAATGATCCACACTTATTCTCTAATCCATGATGATCTGCCAGCAATGGACAATGATGATCTGCGAAGAGGAAAGCCCACGTGTCACGTAGCATTTGACGAGTCTACGGCCATTCTCGCAGGTGACGCACTTCTTACTTTGGCCTTCCGGATTCTTTCATCAGTTAATTTAATTAATGACAATAATTCATCAAACCATCTGAGAGTTATACATAAAATTTCATTTGCTGCCGGGCACAACGGCATGATAGAAGGGCAGATGAGAGATATGGCATCAGAAGGTACTTTGCTTTCTCTAAAAGAACTTGAAGATATGCATTCCCTGAAAACAGGAGCTCTTATTGAAGCTTCAATATTTTCCGGCGCCCTGTTAGGCGGTGGAAGTCCGAAGCAAATTGATCAGCTTGAAATTTATGCAAAAAAGATAGGTCTTGCATTTCAGGTTACTGATGACATCCTTAATATCGAAGGCGATCCTGCTGTTATGGGAAAGGCTGTAGGCACTGATAATGCCCGGGGAAAAAGCACATATCCGTCTATAATGGGATTAGGTAAATCCAAAGAATTTGCAAAAAAACTTGTACATAATGCCTTGCAAGCTCTTGATGATTTTGATAATAATTCTAATTCTCTCCGGGCTATTGCGTGTTATATAATTGAAAGAAAGAAATAAAATATTTAAAGTGCCTAAAATGCCTAAAGTGAGCTAAAGTTAAGGAATTCCGCAACTTTAGGCACTTTAGCTCACTTTAGGCACTTGCAACTTGTAATATGTGCATTTAATTGAAAGAATACAAGAAAAACTATCGAAACATATGAGATAAAAGAGGTGTTGTAGTTGAGTTTACTAGAAAAAATTAATTCTCCTTCAGAGTTAAAGAGTCTTTCACGGTCGGATCTCCCTGTTCTTGCTGCGGAAATACGCGATGTTATAGTTGATGTTGTGTCTAAAAATGGCGGACACCTGGCGTCAAGTCTGGGTGCTGTTGAGCTTGCTATTGCAATCCATTATGTTTTTGATGCTCCTGATGATAAGATTGTCTGGGATGTAGGGCACCAGGCTTATGCCCACAAGCTCATTACAGGACGCAGAGAGCAATTCCATACACTTAGACAATACCAGGGATTATGCGGGTTTACTCGCATGAGTGAAAGCACTTATGATGCATTTTCAACCGGACACAGCAGCACATCAATATCTGCAAGCCTTGGTATGGCGTGCGCCAAACGTTTAAAAAACGATAAATCAAAAGTTGTAGCAGTTATAGGGGATGGTTCCATGACTGCCGGGCTGGCTTTCGAAGGACTAAATCAGGCTGGAGACATACATAAGGATCTTATTGTTATTTTTAATGACAACGATATGTCAATTGCCCGTAATGTCGGCGCTGTATCATCACTTTTGAGTAGAACTTTTTCTGCAAAATATATGCAAGATTTTAAAAAAGAGCTAGGCGATTTTCTTAAATCATTGCCCAAAATTGGTGGCGATGTATATCAGTTTGCAAAGCGTTCAGAGGAATCTTTAAAGAATTTGATAACTCCTGGAATACTGTTTGAAGCATTCAACTTTGAATATTTTGGCCCCATAAATGGTCACAAGCTTAATCACCTTATAGATATACTTAATAATATCAAATGTCTTAAGGAACCTGTACTCCTTCATGTTACTACAAAAAAGGGGAAAGGATATCCTCCTGCTGAAAAAAATCCAGTTTATTTTCATGGTGTTGGAAGTTTTGAGGTTAAAACGGGTAATTGTATTAAGGAAAAAGGCCCTATTCCTGCCTATACGGAAGTATTTGGCAATACCATGGTGGAACTGGCCGGAAAAAATAATAAGATTATTGCTGTAACTGCGGCTATGCCTGAAGGAACCGGACTGACTAAATTTGCGGAGACCTATCCGGAAAGGTTTTTTGATGTGGGAATTGCTGAACAGCATGGTGTTACTTTTGCTGCAGGTCTGGCTACAGAAGGATTTAAACCTGTAGTGGCAATATATTCTACTTTTTTACAGCGAGCATATGACCAGATATTGCATGATGTATGCATAGAAGCGCTCCCTGTAATTTTTGCGGTTGATCGAGGAGGTATTGTCGGCGATGATGGAGCTACGCATAATGGTTTATTCGATTTATCTTATCTCAGAAGCCTTCCCAATATGGTAGTGATGGCCCCAAAGGATGAAAATGAATTGCGTCGAATGCTTGTAACTTCTCTTGGACATAATGGACCAATTGCCTTTCGTTATCCGCGTGGAAGAGGGACAGGCGTAAATATTTCAGAGGACATTGTTCCTTTGCCGATTGGTAAGGGAGAAGTTCTTAAAGAAGGCAAAGACATACTTATATTGGCTATCGGCAGACCTGTTTGTGAAGCTCTTTCTGCGCATTCAAAGTTAGCTGAAGAACATAATATATCATCTACTGTTGTAAACTGTCGTTTTGTAAAACCTCTTGATAGTGAATTGATAACTTCTCTAACAAAAAAAATACCGAGAATAATAACTATTGAAGAAAATGTGCGACAGGGCGGATTCGGGAGCGCAGTCCTTGAATGCCTGAATGATGAAGGAATAACTTCATTTCACCTTAAACGTATAGGCATACCTGATATTTTTGTCGAGCACGGCCCGCAGGAACTTCTCAGATCTAAATATAACATAGATGCACCCTCAATAGTAAATGCCGCCAGGGAACTTATGGATATAGGCTGAAGGTGGAAGGCTGAAGGTGGAAGGCTGACACAGAAATTGGGCAAAAGAAGGGGTTTTGCAAAGGTTTCAAAGAGGGCAAGGCTTGATGTGCTGCTTATTGAGAAGGGATTGGTATCAAGTCGTCAACGCGGTCGTGCTTTGATAATGGCAGGCAAGGTTTTTGTAAATGATCAGCGAGTAGATAAGCCCGGCGTGCTGGCATCTAAAGATGATAATATTATTCTGAAAGCAACAGATATTCCATATGTCGGCAGGGGTGGTCTAAAGCTTGAAGAAGCACTGAAATGTTTTAAAGTAAAAGTTGATGGTTTTGTATGTCTTGATGTGGGCGCATCTACCGGCGGGTTTACAGACTGTTTGCTGCAGCATGGCGCGGCTTGTGTTTTTGCCGTAGATGTCGGATATGGGCAGATAGACTGGAAGCTGAGGCAGGATCCAAGAGTTGTTGTCATAGAACGTACAAATATTCGGAATATGCCTGCTGATACCCTGCCCCAACTCGTGGATCTCATTACTATAGACGTTTCCTTTATTTCCCTCAAAATTGTTGTACCTTCAGTAATTAAGTTTTTAAAACAAGATTCCAGAATTATTGCGCTGATAAAACCACAGTTTGAAGTTGGTAAAGGCAATGTCGGAAAAGGCGGTGTGGTGCGCGATTCTGCTCTTCATAATGAGGTTATAAAGGATCTCTCGGAATTTTTTACTAAAACAGGTCTGAAATGCGAGTCAGTCATTCCTTCTCCAATACTTGGTCCTAAAGGAAACAAGGAGTTTTTTATTTCTCTATACTTTCAGATAAATAATTTCACTGCGTTATCAGTCGTCGACGTATAACTAATACGCCCTCCTCCTTCTGGCCTTGTGAAATGAATTATCTGAAAGTCTATCTACAGAGATCAGGGATTAAAGGCAGAGGTCGGGGATTAGTGCTTATGATCCCCTACCCCCTGATCCTGCTTTTTAATCTTGATTTATTATACTTAACCATATAAAAGATATTTTTTTGGGCAATTTTTTGGCGAGTTAAAAAACTATCAGAGAGGAGTTTCAAGTGAGTGAAATAGTTAAACAATTAAGAAATATTGCTCTTGTTGCACATGGAGGCGCAGGGAAAACTTCTCTGGCGGAAGTCATGCTATATAATGCTGGAGTTATCAAACGACTGGGACGTGTTGAAGACGGCAATACTGTAATGGACTTTGAGCCGGAAGAGCTTAAACGAACAATGAGTTTAAGCACTGGATTTCATCAATACAACTGTAAAAAACAGATAGTAAGTATAATTGATACCCCGGGTGATCAGAACTTTTTTTCAGATACCAGAAATTGTATGCAGGCGGCTGATGGGGTTGTTGTTGTCATAGATGCCGTTGATGGTTTGAAAGTTCAGACCGAGATGACATGGGATTTTGCTGGTGAATTAAATCTGCCTTGCGCTATTTTTATAAATAAACTGGACAGGGAACGGTCGGATTTTTTTCGCACTTTTAAAGATGCTGTAGATACTTTTGAACCAAAGCCGATTATTCTTCAACTTCCAATAGGTGCTGAATCCGAATTTAAAGGAGTTGTCGATCTTATCGGCATGAAAGCTTATATATATGATACTGAAGGTAAGTCAAAACAGGTTGATATACCATCAGATATGCAAGAGTTGGTTGAGAGTGAACGCGAAGCACTTGTCGAAAATATTGCCGAGACTGATGATGAACTTCTCGAAAGGTATCTTGAGGGCGAAACATTATCTGATGATGATATTGAAGCTGCCTTAAGAAAGGGAATATTATCAAGAGCATTTGCACCTGTGCTTTGCGGTTCTGCAACAAAAAATATAGGAATAAATCTTGTTTCAGATTTTATTGTCAATTGTATGCCTTCGCCCCTTGACAGGGGTCCCATAATCGGTACTGATCCGTCGGGCGAAAATGAAATCAAATGTCATCCTGATCCTGATGCGCCTTTTTCCGCATTTGTATTTAAAACTGTGGCGGATCCATATGCCGGCCGTCTTTCAATATTCAGGATTGTTTCAGGTTCGCTAGGATCAGACGGCACTTTCTATAATTCAAACAAAGACTCAAAAGAAAGATTCAACCAGCTTTTAATGGTTACAGGCAAAGAACAAAAACCAATTAACGAAGCAGGTCCGGGAACCATTGTTGCAGTAGCCAAACTTAAAGATACCGTTACCGGTGATACGATTTGCAGTGAAAGTAATAAAGTGAAATTCAAATGCGTGGAACCACTTCCAACACTTATTTCGTTTTCTCTTGAATCCAAAACAAAAGGAGATGAAGATAAAGTTTTTATTTCTCTTTCAAAGTTGTTAGAGGAAGACACGGCTTTAAAACTTACTAGAAATTCTGAAACAAAGGAAATCCTCTTATCCGGAAGAGGCCAGGTACATGTTGAGGCTACTATTGAAAAGCTTAAAAGGAAGTTTAATGTTGAAGTCCTCTTAAATATTCCGAAAATTCCCTATAAAGAGACAATCAAAAAAAAGGTGCGTGTTCAGGGAAAACACAAAAAACAGTCAGGCGGACATGGTCAGTATGGCGATTGCTGGATTCAGATAGAACCCTTAGAACGAAGCAAGGGATTTGAATTTGTGGATGCTATTGTTGGCGGCGCAATACCTAAAACTTACATTCCTGCTGTGGAAAAGGGAATACTGGAAGTCTGTCAGAAGGGAGTTCTTGCGGGGTTCCCATGTGTTGATTTCAAGGTTACGCTTGATGATGGATCATATCATGCGGTAGATTCTTCTGAAATGGCTTTTAAGATAGCGGGTTCTCTTGCTTTTAAAAAGGCTGCCGAAGAAGCAAAGCCGGTTCTTCTGGAGCCTGTGATGAAGGTTTCAATAATTACACCCGATGAATTTATGGGAGATATTATGGGTGATCTGAACAGCAGGCGAGGAAGGGTGCTGGGAATGGATACCAAAGGCAAAAATCAGGTCATAAATGCCCACGTGCCTATGGCTGAATTTTTAACCTATGCGCCGGATCTTAATTCTATGACAGGCGGTCGTGGAACATTTACAATGGAATTATCACATTATGACGAAGTCCCTGCTCAGATATCGCAGAAAATTATAGAAGAAATAAACAAAAATAAGGAATAATTATAACGGTTTACGGTTGTCAGTTTACGGTTCACGGTTTTATGTTTTGAGCAACCGTAAACTGTAAACCGATAACTGTGAACGGTTACACCCCCCTGCCCTGCTATCCCTATAAATCTACTGAAAATTCTTCTCTTATCCCCCTTTTTTCCTCTTGCAATGGATTTGTGATACCAGTTATATTAGGTAACAGTTCACGGTTGTGAGGTTACAGTTTTATGTTTTGAACAACCGTAAACTGTGAACTGTAAACCGAAAACCTTCTATACATATCGGAGGTGCTATTAAAATGAATCCGATAGATACTATTTTAAAAAATACAAGAATAAGGACCAAGATTCTCGTGGCAACCATAATGGTTGTAGGTTTCTTTATGGGACTTAGTCTCTATCAAAGTCTGACTATACATAAAGAAACCGCCATGAACCAGGTGGCCAGCTCATCAGACCACCTGCTTGAAAGTATTTATAGTGGAATTAAATTCCCTATGTCAGTGGGCGACAGCAAAACTATTAGAGAACAGATGAAGGACATAAAACACCACATGGAGGGGGTTCAGGTATATATTTCCGACTTTCAAAAGATGATTATGTATGCTTCTGAAGACGAGCGAATTCACAAAAGCATGGCAACATACCTTTATGAAAACAAATCGCTTGATGCCCTGGCTGAATCTTTATTGACCGGACAGGCTCCTGATATTTCCTTTTCCGACATGGAAGATCATACACCATATCTTATAACAATAAAACCTATTCTTAATGAAGACTCCTGCCATCATTGCCATGGCTCTACCAGAAAAGTTATCGGCGCTATGATCATCAAGCAGCCTGTCAAAAAGGTATTTACTGCTATCGGTAATACCCGAAACAGTCTTATTATCTATTTTACTGCCGCAATTATTGGGGTAATTGTGGTCATAAACTTTTTCTTCTCAAGGCTGGTTACTAAGCGAATCCAGCATCTGAGAACTAAAACCGGTCAGGTAGCTGGTGGAGATGTCACCGTTGTAGTACAGGATGATCATAAAGATTCGATTGGAGGGCTGTCACGCAACTTCAACCTCATGGTAAAAAGCATACGTGACAGGATGGAGTATGCTAACAGCCTCAAACTCGGGATTTCCGATCCCTTCTTCACTGTAGATCCGGAGATGAATGTGGTATTCATTAATAAGCCTGCAGCGCGACTGGCAGGCCTGTCTCGTGAAGACGCAATTGGAATGCCCTGTTGTGAAGTGTTCCATAGTTCTGCCTGCGAACATAAGTGTCCTGTAAAGAGGGCTCTGGAAACCGATGAAACCACGGTAGGTCAACGGGTAACCATAAAAAATCGAAAAGGCCGCGAGATCCCGGCCATGTCCAGTTCCGCTCTTCTGAAGGATTCCTCGGGAAAAGTTCTGGGAGGATTTGAGATGCTCCGCGATTTGACTGCCGAAGTGGAAGCGGAAGAGAGGCTTCAGGATGCGTACCTCCGGGAAGAAAAGGCTAAACAGGCCGCCGAAGCCGCCACCATCGCCAAGAGCGAGTTTTTGGCTAATATGAGCCATGAAATCCGGACACCCATGAACGGGGTCATTGCCGCCGCAGAGCTGGCGCTGTCTGAAAAAATGCCTCCCAAGGCAGAGCACTATCTG
>JAUWFS010000184.1:0-6969 GCA_030606805.1 Deltaproteobacteria bacterium | reverse complement strand
ACCGCATCGTATTTGCAGGCTTCCTTGGCCCGGGTGGCATCCGGGGTACCGATAATCTCCGGCGCAATCACGTAGCGGGCCGGAAATGCCATTTCAAACGGCAAATAAGCCCCCTTGATGTTTTGCATCCCGAAATCATATTCGCTGGCAATTTCAGCCTGACAGGCTGCGGCACAATCCCCGCAGCAGGTACAGTTTTCATTGACGAATCTGGGGTTAACCTTAATCGCCACATCATAGTTGCCCGGATCGCCGGCAACCGACTCGACCTCTGCCAGCGTCAGGATCTTGATTCGCGGGTTATCCTTGATCCGCCTGAAATTGATTTCCAAGCCGCAAGTCGGAGGACACAACTTGGGAAAATATTGATTCAGCTGTGCGACCCTTCCGCCCAAATACGGATTTTTTTCGACCAGGAAAACCTCATACCCCACTTCGGCAGCTTCAAGAGCAGTAGTTAACCCGCTTATCCCTCCTCCAACAACTAAAATACTTCCGCTAGCAGGGGCTGCTTTCTCTTCTGTCATGCTATCCCTCCATGCTTTTAATTTTTCTATTCAGTTAAAAACTGTTAATCATTCTGCATTAGTTCAATTAGTTTGATTGGCCTGATTAAGACAATAACCTATCCCAGGCAGAACAATCAAACCAATTGAACAAATATAAAAGGGGCAGACTAGTTACTTAGCACAAATATAAATAGAAAATTAATAAAAACCTCCAGGCATCTTGCGATGCCTGGAGGCGGGTTTTATATACGACTATTATTTAGCCGATCTGCTATGCATCAGGAATGATCTTGATGTAATCTTTCTTGATCATTTCCCAGGTCTTGGCTTTTACATCATACTTTGAGTTAACAAAGCAGAACCAGTTCTCATCATCCTGTCCAGGATAATCAGCCTGATAGTAGAATCCAGGATAACGGGTCTCTTTACGGAACTGGATGTGACGCAGATGTGCCTCAACAGTCCAGATACGATGGTCGATCTCCCAGCATCTCATCAGTTCATGGACATCACCGGCAGCCAGTTTCTCACAGTCTTCACGCATCGTCTGGAGAAGGTCCATTACTATCTCAAGTGATTTAGAGCTGGTCTGATAATATGTGGCAGTTCCAGCACCATATTCGTTGGTGGCTTTCATCAGACGGAGTGCCATACCTGACGGCTTGACATAGTTGGGATTAATTGTTTCGTCTGTTGTCAGTCCGCAGTTATCCAGATAAGTTCTGACCGGTTTGTAAATCAGATCTACCAGTTCCTGAGTTGACTGAGCAAGGGTTGGAGTAAAGTCTGCATTATCACGGACAAGTCTTGCCATGGATTTAGCACATATACGTCCTTCCGCATGAGAACCGGATGAAAACTTATGACCGGAAGCTCCCACACCATCACCGGAACTAAACAGACCGTTAACTGTGGTCATACGGTTATATACCTTGCCTTTATAGTCCCATTTGTATGCATCAGGTACCCAGTCAAAATCAGGCCCTGACACCCAGATACCGCAGCAGCCTGAATGTGATCCAAGCAGATAAGGCTCTGTAGGCATAATCTCGGAATTCTTCTTTTCAGGTTCGCAGTTCTGCGCACACCACAAATTTGCCTGTCCGCATGTCATATCGAGAAAATCTTCCCATGCCTCTGACTCAAGATGCTTGAGCTCTTTCTTGCTCATGGTTTCGCCGATAGCGGCAAGTGCAGTAACAGTATCCATCATGATGGGACCGCGGCCTTCTTTCATCTCAAACAGCATCAGGTGGTTACGCAGACAGGTAGGTGTAATAGCGGCAGTTCCATAAGGAGCATATTTTTCAAGCTCTGCCTTGGCGGCATCGCTTCCTGCAAAAGCTTCTCCAAGACCATTCAGAGCTTTGGCCTTGAACAGGAGGAACCATGCGCCAACAGGTCCATAACCATCTTTAAAACGTGCCGGGGTGAAACGGTTTTCCATCATGGTAAGCTCGGCACCAACCTTCATAGCCATAGTATATGTGGAGCCTGCATTCCATACAGGGTACCATGCACGACCCATACCTTCACCAATAGAACGTGGCTGATAAATGTTAACTGCGCCGCCGCATGCTACCATCATGGTTTTGCACTTAATAATATAAACTTTGTTTTCACGTACGGAAAAACCTACTGCGCCGGCAATACGGTTTTCTTCATTAGCATCAAGAAGAAGCTCAACTATAAAACAACGCTCAATAATATTTTCTTCACCAAGAGCAAGTTTTGCAGCTTCAGCAACGATTCTTTTGTAAGATTCGCCGTTGATCATGATCTGCCATTTACCTGTACGAACGGGTGTAGCACCGGATTTCAATGTTCCCATCTTCAGGCCTGCTTTACCGTCCATGTTCTTCCCATCTTCTGTTTTCTTCCACATCGGAAGACCCCATTCTTCAAACAGATGGACTGAATCATCAAGATGGCCGGCGAGGTCAAAGATAAGGTCTTCACGAACTATTCCCATAAGGTCGTTGCGGACCATACGGACATAGTCTTCCGGCTTATTGTCCCCAATATATGTATTAATAGCTGAAAGGCCCTGTGCAACAGCGCCGCTGCGCTCCATCGATGCTTTGTCGCAAAGCAGAACCGACCCATCGGTCCATTTTTTAACCTCGAAAGCAGTACCGGTGGCAGCCATACCGCCGCCTACGATCAAAATATCAACTTCGCGTTCATCTACTTCCGGATCCCTTACGGCCTTAATTTCACCCAAAGGTTTATCTGGTAATCCCATATTTTATCCTCCTTAAAAAATATATTTGTAAATTATTCATCTCAATAGATCTCGACAAACTTCAGCCTGCTTAGGTCGCAGGTATTGAGAGTGTGTGACCATCTGCTTCTTCTGTGGAAAGCAGTTCGCTGTCAAGGTCTTTTCCTTTGAGGTCCGTATATGCATTGGCGGCGCCTTCAGCAGTAGTCCGGATAGGGAATTTAAAGCGTTTGACAAGACCATTTCTGAACTTGCAGGTCCACATAATATCCTCTGTACCGAGCATCGGCATAACACTGCTTCCAAGAGGAACAAAGTCAGAGTAGCCTCTTACTTCGATTGCCTGCGTAGGACAAATCTTTACACAAGAAAAACATTCCCAACACTGATTGGGCTCCTGATTGTACGCCTTCATTGCATTGGGATCCAGGACCATAAGGTCGTTAGGACAAATGTACATACAGGCGGTTTTATCCCCACCCTTACAGCCGTCACATTTTTCCGTAATTACATAACTTGGCATTAATATACCTCCTAAGTTTGCTTTGTAAGTATTTTAGTTGCTAAACAACCATTAATTTCCCTTACTATTATAAATTTAAACTCTTTGCACCTCCCTTCATAACTGCGGCCTAAAAGGACAGCTTTTTAGCCACCTTAAATTTTTATTTCACAAAAAAATTCAATCCTCATTTATTCAAACCAAAAGCAGCCTGCTCAAAACACAGACCAACAAATGTTTATAAATATCTTTTAAAAACAATAAGATAGCTTATATGCAAATAGATTTATTTAATACCATTCATGTTTGTGGATGTCAAGAACTTTTGGCTGAACAAATATCAAAATGTATTCAATAACTAAATATGGATAACACAATACGATTTGACACTATATGTAGTATTATATATGTTATCAGGCTCTATTAATCTGAAGTTAATTCAGTTGGTCTTTTGGCAATTTATTGTTGACATAATAGAAAAAAATGCTACCTCTTTCAAAAAACTATGGGCTTGCTCAAAAATCGGTTCGCAAAAAATGGCGCTCAGATTTGGGTTTGATGCGAAAATGTGAACTTATTTTTGAGGGAGCCCTGCAACAGAGGAATAAATTTATGAATGAAAACTTTGTGCCCCTATCATTAAACGATAATTTTAGATTTAAATGCTCAGAAAGTGTGCCGTGTTTCAATGAATGCTGCAGAGACCTCAACCAGTTTTTAACTCCTTACGACATATTGCGTCTCAAAAACAACCTCGGCATACCTTCCGATCTTTTTCTGGAACGCTATGCCTCCCAACACACAGGCCCTGAATCAGGGCTTCCTGTTATTACCCTTAAACCCGATTATACCTCTGAATTAAAATGTCCATTTGTTTCCAATTCCGGTTGCACTGTGTACAAGGACCGCCCCTCATCATGCCGCACCTACCCTCTTGTCCGAGTTTTAACACGCTCCAGAGAAACAGGCCGGAATACCGAAAAATACCTGCTGGTTAAAGAGTCTCACTGCCAGGGATTCAAGCAGGGACAAGTCAATACAATCCAGGATTGGATAAAAGAACAAGGAATCGAAATTTATAACAAGATGAATGACATGTTGATGGAAATCATCAGCCTTAAGAACCGTTTTATGCCCGGTCAATTATCTATTAAAACAGAACGATTTTTTCATATGGCATGTTATGATCTGGATACGTTCAGGTATCATATATTTGACAAAGGCATACTGGATGACCTTGATCTTGATTCAGAAACGATAGATAATGTAAAAAATGACGATGTCGAACTTTTAAAACTGGGCATTAAGAGTATAAAAATTAAAATTTTTGGCAGAAAATAAAGTCAAATTACCACCCACAGAGAAGGTAGCTTGTTTATATTAGTAAAGGTACCCTGACACAATCTTAAGTGCCTAAAATGAGCTAAAGTGCCTAAAGTTGTGGTACGCCTTCGGCGTGCTATAGATTTTCAGAACTTGGTTATAAATTCAGATAGAAACAAAGTGAGCAAGGTTGTATGGTGAAAAAAATTAAAATTGGCAGCGCCGAAGGCGCATTCCTTAACTTTAGGCACTTTAATATACTTTAGCTCACTTTAGGCACTTATGTCCGCACCGAAGGTGCGCTAATTTAAACACAGGTTTGTACCTCATGAAGATTAAAAATAAAGTAGCTTTGGTTCTTGGAGCCATCAAGGGCATAGGTAAAGGTATAGGGCTTGCCCTTGCGAACGAGGGGGTTAAAGTTGCCTTAAATTATTTTGACTGGGAAGAAAGTATTGATGAATTGAAAAAGGATTTTGCTGAAACAGATATTGAACACCTTATTATAAAGACAAACCTACTTGAAACCGAAAAAATCCAGGGACTGGTAAGAAAGGTTGTTGATCGCTTCGGCCGCCTCGACATTCTTATAAATAACATAGAACGCGGAGGCTGGCCGATAGTACATGGTAAGTATATCCAAGAGCAGTGGGATCTTGAAATGGCTACAACTCTTCGCGCCAAATGGTGGGTTTTTGATTCAGCCCTCCCCTATCTCAAAGCTTCAGAACATGGTGTAGTTATAAACTTTTCCTCTATTGCCGGTATTACCGGCAGGTCAGGGCCTGCAAGCCTTATTTTTAATGATGGATATGCAGCGGCAAACAGGGGAATATCACTCCTCACAGAAACATGGGCACGTATTGGGGCGCCTCAAGTACGTGTAAATGAAATAATGCTGGGAATTTTTGAAACCAGACATGGTGAAAAAACAAGAGGGTGGGAGCTGTTAGACCAAGAACAGCGCAAATCGCTGATTAATCACACACTGCTTGAACGAACAGGGACTATTGAGGATGCAGTTAATGCCGTTCTATTTGTTGTTAAGGATGCACAGTTTATGACTGGAAGTGTAATTAAGATTGATGGAGGCTATACTCTTGGCGGAGAAACAGTTCAACCAATGCCAGAGGGAATTGTATAAAGGTTCACGGTTGTCGGTTCACAGTTCACGGTTAAAATACTTCAGTCGTTGCATAATTCATTGAAACCGACAACCGTGAACTGTTAACCGTAAACCGTTACCTTTCTCTTATGGATTTAGTCTTAATACCCCAAAGGAAATATTTTACCCATTCAAAACCCAGCTTCATCAATTCCACATCATCTTTTTTTACTTTTTTTAAAATTTCATATTTTATTTTGTATCTTTTCAAGAAGCTGCTGTTAAACAAAAAATCGCGGAAAAGGTCTATGTTATATGTAGCCATAAAAGCCATTTTCCCTTTTGAGCCGGTTGAGCCTTCCCTGCCCCATGGATCAGCCTGAAACAAACTTTTTAACTCAGACCATTTGACAGTCATTTTGTTATATATTATTGCATCCTGGTCCTTTGCCCATGATTCTGTCGTCCACTGTTCGTGTTCGTACTGCCCAAGACAAAAGTCAGGAGGTCTGAAAAAATGAATCAGATTTGTTTTTTTTGTCTTAGCGTCATAAATAACGCCCTGTTCTATAGGAAACGTACGGCAGGCATCGGGACGGTCAGGATAAACCAGGCAGCCTGATTCGCTTAAAAAAGGGCATGTCCTTTCTTCATTCTGTGACATGCGAAGCAGTACTTCAGGGAAAAAACTGGAATCACGCATAATGATATCTGAATGTTTGTCAATAAACTTATCCGAAGTAATCCCAAGTCTATTCCTTAGCCTTATGACATCATATGGATATAAAAAAAGGTTGAGATTCCGGCAGCATTTATTAAAACAAGAAAGTCCCGGGTGGCATTGAAATGAAAAAGCATCATTTTTTTCGAGCCTTCTGCCGGCTATTTTATCAAGGGCATTTATATCTAAATTTTTCATAACTCGTAACTACCCTGTTATCCTGTCGGACTCTTTTTCAAAAGGCTAAATTGCTACGCAATTGTCAACGTTCTTGACTTATAAACGTAAATATATTATTTAGTTGGGAATTTGTGCGCCCGTAGCTCAGGGGATAGAGCGCCAGCCTCCGGAGCTGGAAGCCGCTGGTTCAAATCCAGCCGGGCGTACCAAAAAATCAATAAGATTAAGCTGCGCCTCTATCTGTTCACCCTGCCTTTCAGGGTGCCAGGGAAACGTCAAAGTCGGTGCTAAAGCTTTAATATTAGGAGTTTCTGGGGACTTCAAAATCCGAAATCCGAATATCGCCTGATCTTATAAAAATGGTCAAAACAATATCTAATTTCGAATATCAAATGACCAAAACAT
>JAUWFS010000099.1:0-11627 GCA_030606805.1 Deltaproteobacteria bacterium | reverse complement strand
TGGACGAATTAACTTCCTCAAGTAGGCGCACAGATTTGGGTCGAATTTGTTCGATCTCAGATCACAAAAGTTGAAGGAATAGCGAGCTATTTCAATATTTTTGTGCTTTGAGACCGGACAAAGGCGGCCTGAAGCTGTGATGCATAGTTGGGGAAGTTATTTCGTCCACGTTCCTAAGTAAAGCCGGAGTTTGATATTTTGATAAAATAGGTGGAATAGATGTTAGATGCTGTAATTATTATTGTCAGAAATTTGAAAACTCAAATATGAGATTAACCAAAGGCAGCGGGCAATTAAATTTAAGAACGTCTGAAACTCGCGCATAAGTGAGCCGTTTTAAATTTAAATGCCCGCCACCTCTAATTGTTAACAAGTTACTTTTGAGTTTTCAAATTTCTGAGAATTATATTATAACCTTGGTGTCTTTGTGGCTAAGTTATTATATAAAGTCTAAGGGGTCTCAAATGCATGTTACATTTTATGGCGGAGTTCGTGAAGTTACAGGCTCAATGCATCTAATTACTACTGAAAATGACAGGATACTGCTGGATTGCGGAATGTTTCAAGGAAGGCGCAAGGAAAGCGAACAGAAAAACAGGATATTACCATTGGATCCCGCGATTATCACGAATATAGTTCTTTCTCATGCCCATATAGACCATTCGGGTCGCATACCAATGCTTACCAAGGGAAACTTCAATGGACATATTATATGCACGAGGGCAACATTAGATACCTGCGAATATTTGCTGCCGGATTCCGCTCATATTCAGGAATCAGACGCAAACTATCTAAATTATAAAACCGTTCGTTCGACCCTTTATCAGTTGAAAATATCACCGCGCGCTAAAAAATTATCAAAACGTAAAAGTAACGATATAAAAAAGTTGCTTAAAACAGACCGAAATAAACTAAATGCAGAGATAATTAATGAATTGATCGAAAAACATCACCTGGAAGGTGTTCATCCTATTTACACTATAGAAGATGCTGAGCAGTCTCTCAAATATTTTGAAGGATATCCCTATAAGTACCCTGTAAATATAGGGAACGATATGATCTGCACATTCTACGACGCAGGACACATTTTAGGATCAGCAATAAGCATGATTGAAGTCAGGGAAAACGGCCGCAACTATAATATCTGTTATACCGGTGATATCGGCAGATTTAACAAGCCGATTCTAAAAAATCCGACCTTAAATTTTGCTGAAAAACACAGGGATGTAGACCTGCTTATAATGGAAAGCACATATGGAAACCGATTGCATGAACCTGTCCAGGATTTAAAACCGCAGTTGAAAAAGGTAATAACTGAAACATTTGATCGGGGAGGCTCTGTCTTAATACCGGCTTTCGCATTCGGTCGTACTCAGGAGCTGTTATATTTTATTCACGAACTTTACAATGAAGGTGAAGTCCCTCGGGTCCCGGTATATGTAGATAGTCCCCTTGCAACAAAAATAACCAGAGTTTTCGGTGAACATCCTGAAGTTTATAACAAAAAAACACATAAGGCTTTCCTGGAAAACGGTATAAATCCGTTTTTATTTGACAAAGTTCATTTTATCGGTTCTGTTGAAGAGTCTATGGCTCTGATGCGTGAAAAAAAATCTCACATAGTAATATCTGCTGCAGGAATGTGCGAAGCCGGCAGAATTCTTCATCACCTGCGCTATAAAATTCATAATCCACAGCATACGATTTTAATCGTAGGTTATATGGCTCAGAACACACTTGGCCGTCGTATTTTGGAACAAGGCAAAGAATATGAAAATTCCGGAAGAAGCGGTAACCCGCCAATACTGAAATTTCTCAATAAAACATATCCGCTTAAAGCCCATGTTGCTAAGATAGGCGGTTTCAGCGCACATGGCGATAGAAATGAAATGCTTCGTTTTCTTAAGGAATCAAATTTACGAATTAAAAGAATAGCCGTGGTCCATGGAGAGGAAGATCAGTCTATTTCATTTGCACAACACCTGGGAAATAATGGTTTTTCTGTAATCACTCCAAAGGTTGGGGAAACTATTCACATAAAATAAGGGTAACAGTTCACAGTTCACAGTTTACAGTTTACAGTTAACGGTTGATCAAAACGTAAAACTGTTAACTATAAACCGACAACAGTGAACTGTTACTATCAAACATGCTTCAATCATTACAGAATTCATTAAAAAACTGGAAACCGTGAACCGTGAACCGTAAACCGTAAACCGTACAACAGAGTTACTAACCATGTATAAAGAAAATAACAATTTAGAGGAACAAATTATTCAGCAAACTGAAATATCAGGTGCAGATACAATAAACTCTCTTGGTCTGTGTCTCGGAGCTTCCACTGTGTCCATTGTCCACATGGAAAGGAAAAGAGATGTTGATCAGAAGATAAAAAAAGACTCTGAGATAAAGCCGCGAATAGTCAAATTTTCACTTCATACACACGAAGGAGATCCAAAGCAAACTCTGCTTGCCGCACTAAAAAACTTCGACTTAAAATCATTTGACAGGATCGCTGCAACAGGGAGAAGGTTCTGCAAATTTGTAAACCTTTCATCCATACCCGAACCCGAAGCTGTTGAATTAGCATATAAGTTTGTCAAACCCGATGACATCTCATGCCCGGCAATTGTCTCCGCAGGCGGAGAGACATTTATGGTATATGTTTTAAACAGACTGGGACAAATATCAAATGTGGTGACAGGCAATAAGTGTGCATCAGGAACCGGTGAATTTCTCCTTCAACAGCTTCGCAGAATGAATGTATCGATAGAAGAGGCGGCCCAGTGGGCTGCTTCAGAAAATCCATATCATGTATCAGGCAGATGTTCTGTCTTCTGCAAGTCAGACTGCACTCATGCAACGAATAAAGGTATCCCGAAATCCAAGGTAACTGCCGGCCTCTGTAAAATGATGTCGAATAAAATCCTGGAGCTTCTGAAAAAGATTGAAAGACAAAATATCATGATCACAGGCGGAACAGCGCGGAACAGGATGATGATTGAATATCTGAGTAAGGAGCTTCCAAATCTTATAGTTCCGAAGGAAGCGCCATATTTTGAAGCCATGGGGGCCGCACTATGGGCGCTTAACAATGAAACCGCCCCTTTTTCCGGAATAGCAAATCTTTTTAAGGAAGAAATTACATCATTTGATACACTTTCTCCACTCCTCAATTTCAAGGACATGGTAGAATTCAAAACAATTGACATGGGAAATATAAAACCGGGTGATGTTTGCATACTGGGCCTGGACGTGGGTTCTACCACCACCAAGGCTGTTCTTCTGCGAAAAGAAGACAACTCAATGCTTGCATCTGTATATCTGCGTACAAATGGCGACCCTGTAAGCGCTTCCCGTAATTGTTATCGAAATATTCTAGACCAGATAAAAGAAAGGGTTGATCCTGATGGAATATCAATTGTAGGGCTGGGTATCTGCGGTTCCGGCCGTCAAATAGCGGGTCTTCATGCCTTAACTGAAGGTGTAATCAATGAAATAATCGCACATGCAACTGCTGCCGTTTACTTTGATAGCAAGGTAGATACCATATTTGAAATCGGAGGACAGGATGCCAAATACACTTATATAACAAACGCTGTGCCCTCTGATTATGCAATGAACGAAGCATGTTCAGCCGGAACAGGGTCTTTCCTTGAAGAATCTGCGTATGAAACTCTGGGTGTAAAAATGGATGATATTGCAGATATCGCGCTTCAGGGAAAAAATCCGCCGAATTTTAATGATCAGTGCGCTGCATTTATCGCCTCTGACATAAAAAATGCCATTCACGAAGGAGTAAAGCACGAAGATATTGTCGCCGGGCTGGTTTATTCCATCTGCATGAATTATTCAAACAGAGTAAAAGGCAATAAACAGGTTGGGGAAAAGGTCTTTATGCAGGGAGGAGTCTGCTACAACAAAGCGATTCCGTTTGCCATGGCCGCACTTGTGGGCAAGCCGATAATCGTTCCGCCTGAACCCGGCCTTATGGGGGCTTTCGGCGTTGCCCTTGAGGTTAAAAAAAGAATTGAAACAGGATTAATGGCGGAGAAGTACTTTAACATTAAGACACTTGCAGATAGAGAGGTAACGTACGGAAAATCTTTCATTTGCAGAGGCGGCAAGGAAAAATGCGATCGGCGCTGCGAAATAGCAATGATCGGGCTTGAAGGCAAGAAATATCCATTTGGAGGAGCATGCAACAGGTATTACAACTTACGGCAAAAAATAAAATACAATGTAGAAAAGCTGGATCTGGTGCGGGTCAGACAGAAACTGATCTTTGAAAAGTACGGCGCAAAACTGCCTGAGGAAAGCGGAAAAAAGCGCAGGGGAAGAATCGGAATAAACAGAAGTTTTATGGTCAACACCTTTTATCCTCTTTACTCCACTTTTTTTACCGAACTGGGCTTCGAGCCTGTAATGCCGGATTCAACTTCAAAGCAAGGAATGGATCAGAAAAACACAGCGTTCTGCTTCCCCGCTGAACTGTCTCATGGCTTTTTTTACTCCCTGATTACTATGGAAAATCCTCCTGATTTCATATTCCTGCCTCATTTCAAAGCGGTTCATGTTCCAAATGGTCATTCAAGCTCGCAGGTCTGTCCCTTTGTTCAGGGTGAAACATATTATCTTCAGGTAACATTTAGTAAAAAACTCGAAGAGCTTAAAAGAAAAGGGACAAAACTGCTTTCTCCCCTTATAAATTTAACAAAAGGTCTGGAAAACGCCGGACCCCCCCTAATTGAAACCGCGAGAAAGATGGGAATCAGCCGGAAGGAGGCTGACAAGGCTTTCAAGAAGGCCCTGCGACAACAGATTGAATGCATGAATGAAATGAAGGATATTGGCAAAAAGGTGCTTAAAAAACTTGAATCTGAACCGGAAAAAACGGGGATTGTTATATTTGCCAGACCATACAATGGCTTTGTTAAAGAAGCTCACATGGGCATTCCCAGCAAACTGGCATCAAGGGGTGTTCTCGTAATACCTTTTGATTTTCTTCCTTTTGATAATGAAAAGACAAAGCGCCATATGTACTGGGGAATGGGGCAAGTAATTCTCAAAGCCGGCAGACTAGTAAAAAGGCATCCTCAACTGTTCGGCGTTTATATTACCAACTTTTCATGCGGCCCTGATTCGTTTATAGTTGGATATTTCAGGAATTACATGGGTCGAAAACCCTCTCTAACTCTTGAACTCGACAGCCATACTGCAGATGCAGGCCTTGAAACAAGAATAGAAGCTTTTCTTGATATAGTATCAGCATACAGGCAGCTTATGGCAAATAAAATGATTCCACTAAAGAAAAGCTCCTTTACCCAAGCCAGCCTCATAATTGAAGACGGTGTTGCAAAAGTAGTAACATCTTCCGGCAAAAAAATCCCGCTGACTGACCCGCGTGTAACTCTTTTAATACCTTCTATGGGCAAAATAGCCTCTGAATCGTTTGCCGCTGTATTTCGCGGAAAAGGTATTAAAGCAATAGCCCATCCTCCATCTGATGAATCTATACTTAAACTTGGCCGTGCAAATACGTCCTGCAAAGAATGCCTGCCGCTTATACTAACTACAGGAACTCTGCTCAATTATATCCGCAACAAAAAGCGGACTGACGAGATTCTTGTATACTTTATGCCTACAGGTTCCGGGCCGTGTCGGTTCGGCCAGTACTACATATTTATGGAAGATCTGGTAAAAAGGCTTGAACTTCCTGATGTCGCTATGCTTTCGTTATCTTCAGAGAACGCATATGCTGGTTTGGGCAGCAATTTTCAGCTTCACGCGTGGAGTGCTGTAATCGTATCTGATGTAATGGAAGATATCAGATCCATGATGCTGGCTAATGCGGCAGACACGAAAGTAGCTATTAAAATATTCAATGAGGAGTGGCAACAGATATTGGCAAAATTGGAAACAGGAGACTTCTCTGAGCTTGAAAAGCAACTTTCCATAACTGCTAAACGCTTCAGCCATGTCCCATTAAAGCGGCCCGTAGAAGAAGTGCCAACTATCTCGCTTTCAGGTGAAATATTTGTCAGAAGAGATGATATTTCTCGTCAATATTTGACTGAACGCCTTGCAAAAGAAGGGTTTGCAGCGATATGTACGCCGGTAGCGGAGTGGATTTTATATGCTGACTATATTCTGAAAAATAATTATTCAGACCACAAAATGTCTAAATTGGAAAAGCTGGAGTTCATGATCAAAAAGAAATTCATGTCAAAATATGAAAGGCGTATCAAAACAATACTGTCGCGTTCAAGGCTTGTTCACGCAGAGCCGCTCGATATGAAATCAATAATTAACAGCGCCTCGCCTTATATTTCTCCATATTTGGCCGGTGAAGCCATTCTGACGGTGGGCGGCGCTCTCAGCGAAATTGCATCCCATGTCTGTGGAGTAATAGCCATAGGTCCTTTTGGCTGTATGCCCAACCGCCTTTCAGAGTCTATTCTTAACGTCACTATGAACCGGGAAGGAAAGCTTGCAACTGATTCTAAAAATAAACAACTCCGGCATATACTCACGGATATAGAAGACCTGCCGTTTCTGGCCATTGAAAGTGACGGCTCCCCTTTCCCTCAGTTGATAAATGCAAAACTGGAAACCTTCTGCATTCGAGCTGAACGCCTTCATAAAAAAATGCTTGAAGCCAACCGGAAAAACAGAAAATAATTAGAACAGTTCACGGTTGTCGGTTTACAGTTAACAGTTTTATGTTTTGATCAACCGTAAACCGTGAACTGTGAACCGTAAACCGATAACCGTAAACCATGAAAATATTACTCATATATCCATATTTCCTTGAAGACAGAGTTCATGAAGAAGAAATAAGTGTTGTACCCATGGGAGTTTATTATGTGGGTGCTGTTTTAAAGGAAAATAATTACGATGTTGAAATACTGAACTGGCATAAGGTCAATAAAACATCCTGTGATGTCATCAAAGAGACATTGATTGAAAAAAAACCGGATGTAATCGGTTTTTCGATAATGCATGCAAATCGATGGGGTGGAATTGAAATCGCCAGGATTGCAAAACAAATCGACCCAAAAGTGAAAATTGTCTTTGGCGGAATAGGCACCACCTTTTTATGGAAGCATTTATTAAAGCACTTCAAAGAAATTGATTACGCAGTATTAGGTGAAGGAGAATACACATTTTTAAATTTGATAAAATGTATAGAAAAACATAATTATAAAAAAATCAAGGACATCAAAGGCATTGCATACAGAAAAAAAAACAAGGTTGTAAAAACAAAGCCCGCCGAAATCATACATAACCTTGACAAACTGCCGATGCCGGCAAAGTATTTTAACTATCAGCACGTTTCCTTGACCAGAGGATGCCCTGGAAACTGCACTTTTTGCGGTTCTCCTCAGCTCTGGGGCCATAAAGTAAGATTTCACTCACCGGATTATTTTGTAAATCAAATTGAACTTCTCTTTAAAAAAGGAGTAACTTTTTTTTATTTTTCAGATGACACCTTTACCCTCAAAAAAGACATAGTAATTGAAATCTGCAAAAAAATTCTGAATAGAGAACTAAAAATAGTATGGGTAGCAATTTCCCGTGTAAACTATGTGAACGATGAAATTCTTTACTGGATGAGAAAAGCCGGCTGCATTCAGATCAGTTATGGTGTGGAAAGCGGATCTGAAAAAATAAGAAAAATTCTGAACAAAAACATTAAAACAGATCAAATAAAAAAGGCTTTTGCGCTGACTCCGAGATACGGCATTATGGCCCGAGCCTACTTTATTTACGGGTGCCAAGGAGAAAGCTGGGATACAATTCAGGACACCATAGATTTAATTCATGAAATCAAACCCCTGAGCATTATTTTCTACATCCTTGATATATTCCCCGGAACAGCACTTTATTCAGATTTTAAAAAAAGATGTAAAATTACAGATGATATCTGGTTAAAGCGCATAGAAGACATTATATATTTTCAAAGCGACCCTGATTTGTCCCAGGATATGATACTGGCGTTCGGGCAAAAGCTCAGGATGAATTACTATGAAAATCTTGCAGGTTTTACAGACGACATTGAAGTAATTGATGACAAAGAACTTTACGAATTGCACGCAGATTTTTTCTCAAGACTTGGAATGACATTCGATTATGGGGATTATGCAAATATAGAAGCTATAAAAGATAAAGACAGGGTTGCTGAAAGACTATACAAAAAATCTCTGGACTATCATCCTGATCAGCGCTCTTTTCTTGGTTTAGGTATAATCAAACAGAAAATGGGAGAATACATACAATCGGCTAAAATACTATCAGAAGGAGTCGAACATTTCCCGGAAAGCGAGCAGCTTAATATATGCCTGGGGATCAGTTATCTAAATTTAAGAGAATATAACAAGGCACTCCCCTATTTTCTGAAATTTAAAGATTCTAAAGAAGCAAATTACTACATTACAGCCTGTAATGAAGCGCTTGGCATTTCTAAGATTTGAATTGATAAGCAAGACAGCCCTGGCGCATGACTATGTGCAGTCAATCCGGCCACGGATAATCACGGCCTTTCATAAAAATATCCTTGAGTTTGGCAGTAAAAAAGATTATCAATTGTATTGTTTTTTGAGGAACATTCCTTGATCCTCTTTTTGTGAAAAGGCGGTAGGTGACACTGTTGCAGATGGACTTCACGATCAGACTTCCGCATTGGGTAGGAGAACTACTCGCGCACAGTCCAAAGATCTTCCGGACAAGGGAAGATCGTATGCGTTTTGTAGTTACACTGGCACGGGAGAACGTTCAGAGACAAACCGGGGGGCCTTTTGGTGCTGGTGTGTTCGATGCGAATGGGTGCCTTGTTGCGCCAGGAGTGAACGTCGTTGTGACACACAACTGCTCAATACTTCACGCGGAGATGGTCGCGATCGCGCTGGCACAGAAAAAACTTGGCCGGTACGACATCAGTGATGAAGGGAAGAGCGACTACGAGTTGGTAGCCTCTACAGAGCCCTGCGCAATGTGTTTCGGGGCCATTCCCTGGTCGGGGGTCACACGGCTGGTCTGTGGTGCTCGAGATGAAGATGCACGTTGCATTGGTTTCGATGAAGGGCCGAAGCTCCCGAACTGGCGGCAAGCCCTCGAAGAGATAGGTGTGCAAGTATCACGGGATGTCCTGCGACAGGAAGCTGTTGATGTACTCAATCTCTACGTGAAACTGGGCGGAGCAATTTACAATGCACACAGGAATCGCGAAATAAACCCAACATGAGGCAGAGCGGGACTATGGTGTTTAATTAGTTCTTGACTAAAATGGCTTCAACGGGTTATTTTTTAAGGGTTCCTCACAGTTACCACATTGACTTTTGAGGATTTTAGCTACAGGTTACCTTACCTTAAAACAAGCTATTTCGTTATTGGGAGTGTGCCCTATGACAAATTCCATCCAACAATCCGAAAAAAATAGTCTCACAGGTCGTTTAAAAGAATTGCTCACGGATATCTCCCCTTTTATCGACAACGCATCTGAAGACCAGAAACAAAAGCTTTTGAGCGTGCTTGATGATCTGCGGAAAACCAACCGAAGAAAACACGATAGAAAACCATGCTCCATAACTGTAAACTACTCCACCTGGGGAGATGCCTTCAAGGGCCTGGTGAAAGACATAAGCGCCGGCGGGATGTTTATACTGTCTATCGAAACTGACATGGCATTCTCTGTGGGACAGGAAATAACAGTCAATTTTCCAACTCAGACCAAAAAACAAGAACCGATAGAACTCCCCGGGAAAGTTGTCTGGACCGTGCCAAAGGGAATTGGAGTGAAATTCAAGGCTAAAGACCAGAACCTGGATGCAATAATGGAATCCCTTTAACATTTCCCCACTTCTAACGCGGAAGGTCGAGTAGTCGGACGTTGGTAACTGTATAAATGGTTCCTCTGGAGCAGGGCATAATGCTGTGTCATTAGAGGTATAATGACTGCGGGATATTCCGAACCCTGTGACTTGTGTACCGATATGGCATAGGCAAGAGATAATTCATTCGTTTACGTAAAATCATAACTTACTGCCCTTCCATAAAAGTCAACTGAAAGTTCCTCTTTTTTATATTCCCCAATCAGGAAAGACAGGGACGTTACGCTCACTTCATCAGTTTGTGAACAGGTCAAAACCACCCATACGCCGTAAGGCTTTACGCCGCATGGCTAAAGGCTTTAAAAAACATTTCAACTTGGTGTCAAAGCTTGAATTGTGAATTAACGCTTAACAATTAAGCCGCTATTTTTTAGCAAAATCAGTAAGGGCAGAGCATGGGGAATTGAACCGCAAAAGCGAGCGCATTCCCCGTAGTTTGTCGAAGCAAAAGCGAAGATCCAGCTTTTGCGGAGCTGTAGGGAGTTTCAATAAAGATAAAAAAGTAATTCACAATTCAAGCTTTGACACTAGTTTCAATTCAAGCTTTGACACTAGTTTTAAAGCAATTTCAAAATGACAGATATATAGCAGCTATACGTAACCTTGAACTTTATGAATCAGCCGCGCAGTTTTTACATCTCTCAAAAATACTCTCTCAGCGCAAAAAAACTACTTCCGTTTGAACCCTGCTTTCAATTGAATGTTAGCGCGATATTTAAGCTGCACACCTTTTAGAAAATTACGCAAGATCTGATCTTTACAGTCACGGTAGTGTTTATGGTCTGGCTTACGGAAAAACGCACTTAATTCGTGTTTACTAATGCGCAAATTAGCCAGGTCCATAATCTCCAATATGTCTTCGGCTTTCAGGTTTAATGCGATTTTTAATTTTCTGAAAATGATATTGTTAGTTAAACGCTGCTCTGGCTCGGGTTGTGGTCCTTCTTTTTTGCCTCGTTTATCGTTAATCAAACCATTTAGGAAAATCGCCAGCTCAGTGTCGCTACATTTCTGATACGCAGGATCATCATCTTTTTTTAACCAACCGCTGATCTGCTCCCGCGTTACCTGATGATCAGCTAAGCCAAATACAGCAATCATTTTCGAATCGTTAAAGTCGAAGATATAGCGGATACGGCGCAAGATATCGTTATTGGTCACAGGTATGCTCCGATCTAAACTGCAGTTGTGTCACAACGACTCACTGCCTGGACCCTCCCACGTCCCTAATTCCCTCCAGACGTGCCGACATAAAATGAAGGTTCCAATAAAACTGGTTGATAATGCAAAAATCTCAAAAAGCATTCCAATTGGGATAACGATTTGTTGTGGTGCATTAAGACTGTCCAGCACCCAGCCCATAAGAAAACTTATAGATTTCCATAAGTTGAGAAACACGATCATGAATATTGGCATAAGAAACGAGCATATGCCGATCATGCCAAGCACCTGGATTCCAGAATAGGATGGCTTTTGAGCTGCCGCAAAACTACAAATATTCTAAATCGGCTCGGCTGAGGTCAAGTGCAGCAGGGCTATATGCGGGACATCCATGAATAAGTAAATAACTTGCTATTGCAACTGATAGTTATTCTCTTTAGCAATCTTTTCTCCTCTACTTACTGCATATCCTACTCCCGGCTGACTCATTTCCAATTGTTTTGCCAAATCCGTGCAGCTTATTCCCAACTCTCGAACTGCCCAATAGCATAATAAATCCCTGGCCTCAACTTGAAC
>JAUWFS010000054.1:0-16661 GCA_030606805.1 Deltaproteobacteria bacterium | reverse complement strand
CTGTTAGCATTCTCCTTTCCCCTCTGATAATAGGTTCTCATTATATTGAAATCCATGTTATCAGAAGTCAGTTACAGGTGGATCAATTTTAGGTTGTAATTTGATGCTTTAGTGGGTCAATTTTAGGTTACCAAAACTATTATTCGACCACAAGCTGCTGACAATTTGAAAAATTTAATTAAAGTAGCAGTAGAAAATCAGTTGAGAGTCATAAATTTTGGGATTGCCAAAACTAAGAGGAAGTTAGGAGAATTGGAAAAAGAAAGTGGAATGAATAGCAAATATTTTTATGAGGAATTCCAGAAGGGAAAACTTGGGGATGATTTTAAATTCATCAGATGGGCAGGTGAGTATGAGACGCTGGAGCGATTGCAAAAGGATTATAATGAGCTGCAGGGAGTTGAATTGTGCTCATAAGCGAATATTTTCAGAAAATTGAATCTCAAATTGCGGACGGCGCCGCATCACAGTGAAATTAAGACCTTTCCTCATCATAAGCATATTCATTCAAATAATGTCATTGCAGTTATAAAAAAATCCGGTGAATGGTGGATTGGTTGGCTTATTGATTTGCCCGGAGTAAATGCACAGGAGAAAACAAAAGCGGAATTTATTAAATCTTTACGAGTTGGCGCTGAAGATATGCTGGATACCGAAGTGCCTTTTGAGCCTGGCGCCGAAATGACCACGGTTGACATTTCCGACCCGGCATGGACAAAGTCACCAATTGAAAATTTAACTAGTGCCTGAACGAAAACTGCTAATTTTCCCAATTTCTGCATCAGGCTTAAATTTTAATCCTCGAAATACTCCATGTATTCCTGTGGTTAAAATTTGCGCCTTCCTTGAACTTGAAAAAATTTTCTAGTTTTCGTTTGGGCACTAACTATATCCTAAATCAATTACCAGTTGGTTTTATTATATTGAAGTAAGTTGATAAACTCTTTAGCTCGTGAGTTCATAGGCTCATGACCTTAACAGCTCAGTCCAATTGAAGGAGGGAAAAATGGAAGTAACCTGTTTTATCAAAAAAGAAGGTAGTCAATATGCCTCTTTGTGCGTAGAATTGGATGTGGCTTCCTGTGGGAGAACCAAAAAGGATGCTCTTGATGCTTTAAAACGCGCTGTTGAAGCATATATTGAGTATATGGTTTCCGAGGGGCGTGAGAAAGAGATTTACAGGCCTGTTCCGATGAATGAGTTGAAAACATTTCTTTTTTCAGAACATCAGATAGAAGAAAAAACACTTAAGGCAATTCCGCTGAGCTTCCAATATGCTTAAGAATCTATCGAGCAAAGATGTGGCGTGGATATTAGATCACATCGGAATTACGTTGAAAAGGCGTGGCAAAGAAGATGTTTTTGCCGGATATTATGACGGGCAAAATAGAGTTGTGATTGTGCCACGAAATAAAAGGAGTATCCCAAAAGGAACATTAAGTTCTATTTGGAGACAGGCTGGTATTAACAGAGAAGTTGCGGGAAAAATTTGGAAAAAACGCAATAAATAGACGGTTGCAGATTGCAACCACAGAATCGAGAGCAGGGGGGCGTCTATGTGCTGCCTGTCATGCGGATAGACGCTGTTATTATTGCCTTAAACCAGATCAAAGACAAAAAATATTTTGAAAAATGTCAGGGCTCAGGAAAAGAGATTTATCTGTTCGGAGTTGAGTTTGCGGACACTCCCTTATTCACAATTCCAGCTTTGCGATGCCACCTTGACACCGATGCCACACACTCGCGCTTCTGCTGACCGTGTTTTTCGTAATTTTAGGCGCGCGTGGACAAATTGCTCTGATGTGGTTCCATCGTTTTTGGAAAACAAATTTTATGCTTTTGTGGAGATAATGGATTCCCACCTTCGTGGGAATGACGAGTCCCTGATACGATATTTCACGCATGACATTAGTGTGGGTGTTGTGTTAGGAATGAAGTTTTGAGAGGCGAAACAATCATTGTCTATTAATGTTGAGAATGCGAAATATGAGCTTACGCGCGGAAGAAGGCTTGCGCGTAATACAGTACTCAATCTTATAGGTCTTGGCGCACCATTGGTGGTGGCTATTTTTGCGATTCCATTTCTTATTGGCGGCCTTGGGACAGATCGTTTTGGCATTTTGACCCTTGTGTGGGCTGCCATCGGTTATTTTGGCTTGTTCGATCTGGGATTGGGGCGGGCGCTAACGCAGATAGTAGCCAAGAAGCTGGGGACAGATCGGGAGCAAGAAATACCCACATTAGTCTGGACTGCTCTCTTTGTAATGTTCGTTGTGGGCCTGTTAGGGACGGCACTCGTGTTTTTGCTTTCTCGGTGGTTAGTTATGACAGTGCTCAAGATTCCTCCAGTATTGCAAAGTGAAACTCTGGATGTTTTCTATCTCCTGGCTTTGTCTATTCCTGTTGTAGTTACTACTGCGGGGCTGCGTGGGGTCTTGGATGCTCACCAACGTTTCGGCCTCACCAACAGTGTCCGTATCCCAATGGGAGTGCTTATCTTTCTTGGGCCGCTGATAGTCTTGCCATTTTCCAGAAATCTTTTCTCAGTAGCGGCTGTTTTGGTAGTCATCCGAGTGATTGCCTGGGTGGCTTATCTGATGCTATGCTTTTATGTTGTTCCGGCTTTGCGTTGCGGCGTAGTAGTGAAAGGTTCAATGCTGCGACCACTTATCCGCTTCGGTACCTGGATGACTGTGACAAATATTGTTGGTCCGCTTATGGTTTATCTGGATCGATTCCTAATTGGATCAGTTCTCTCAGTGGCCGCTGTAGCCTATTATGCAACTCCGTACGAAGTAGTGACAAAGCTTTGGATTATTCCTGTGGCCGTTGTTGGCGTTTTGTTTCCTGCTTTCTCTACCAGTTTTGTTCAAGACCGAGGTCGGACAGCTCTACTGTTTAACAAGGGGGTCAAATACGTTTTTCTTACCATGTTTCCTCTGACGCTGCTTATTGTAACACTGGCTTATGAAGGACTTGACCTTTGGCTTGGTGGAGAGTTTGCACAAAATAGTACTCGCGTGGTGCAATGGCTGGCCGTTGGGGTATTTATTAATAGCTTGGCGCACGTGGCATTTTCGTTAGTGCAGGGTGTCGGGCGGCCAGATATCACTGCAAAGTTGCATCTTGTCGAATTGCCATTCTATCTGATCTCGCTCTGGTGGCTTGTGGCTGCATACGGCATTGAGGGGGCTGCGATTGCCTGGGTGGTACGAATAGTCATAGACACCGGATTTCTATTTGGAATTTCACGTCGGCTTTTGCCTACCAGAGAATCAATAACGTTACGGGCTACAGTAACCATAGGGACTGCTTTGCTTATACTGGCCTTGGCAACTTTTCCGGCAGGCATCGCCATGAAAGGGCTATTCCTCTTGTTGATACTGCCTGCCGTTGCTGTGGTTGCATGGTTTTTTATTCTGATTGCGGAAGAACGGACGCTGATATTAGATCAATTCAAAAGGAATGTCAGATGATTGATAAGGACAACTCTGGCAAAATCATGGATAGCTCTTGCCCCGACTGCTATGTATGTGGCTCAGTCGGCAAGATGCTCTACCACGACTTGAGGGATCGCATTTTCGGAACTCCAGGCGAATGGAACGTAAGGAAGTGTCCCAATCCCGAATGCGGATTGATGTGGCTTGATCCCATGCCCGTGAAAGAAGATATCGGCAAGGCGTATCAAAATTATTACACCCATTGGGATGACGTTCCTGATTTCCGGAACGTGTGGCGGAGAGCATATGCTTTGATTAAAGAGGGCTATCTGGCTCATAAATACGGGTACCACATAGAGTCGGTTGCAATGTGGAAGCGGTTTTTGAGCATGGTCGCTTATTTTCACCCTGGCAGGAGGGCGGATTTGGATTTTGCAGTGATGTATCTGTCTGCTCAGCCAAGCGGCCGTTTGTTGGAAGTGGGCTGTGGTAGTGGAAAGATGCTTAACCTTATGCAGAATATGGGGTGGTGTGTTGAAGGTGTTGACTTTGATCGGTCTGCGGTCGAAAATGCCAAGTCAAAGGGCCTGAAAGTGCACGTTGGCACTCTGGAGGCCCGGAAGTATCCTGAGAATCATTTTGATGCTATTACAATGAGCCATCTCGTTGAACACGTTCATCATCCCCTTGGGCTCCTTGAGGAGAGTTATCGTATCCTCAAACCTGGTGGTTACCTGGTCATAATGACGCCTAACGGTGAAAGCTGGGGGCATGGACTTTACGGGGCAGATTGGAGAGGTCTGGAACCGCCACGACATCTATATGTGTTTAGTATTAAAGCGTTGCTCCGTTTAACAAAAAAAGCCGGTTTCCAAGATTTGAAAGCATGTACCTCCATACATGGCGCGAGTTGGCTATTCATAGGGAGCCGATCTATTCGACTAAAAGGAAGATATGTTAACGGAAGCCCTCAACCAATTTCTATTCTTTTGTGGGCACGCTGTATGCAATTCGCCGAATGGGCCATTTTGAAAGCAAGGCATCTGAGCGGAGAAGAAATTGGTTTGGTGCTGAAAAAGTGAAATGAGAAATTTTTATGGCTACATCCATAGATATTATTATTGTAAACTGGAACTCAGGCGAACAGTTACGAAAGTGTCTCGAATCCATAGTATCTTGCAATAAGGATAGTTATGAACTAAACCAAATAATTGTGGTAGACAATGCATCAAATGATGGGTCCATGGATAAGCTCAATGTGTTCGATCTGCCTTTGAGAGTTATTGCTAACGCGGAAAACCGTGGATTCGCAGTAGCATGCAATCAAGGCGCGATGGGGAGTGGGGCGGATTATTTGTTGTTTCTTAATCCTGATACCCGTCTTTTTGAAGATTCTTTGATTAAACCTCTTGTCTTTATGGAACAACCGGAAAATCAAAAAATCGGTATTACCGGTATACAGCTTGTGGATGAAAACGACCGGGTTGCCCGTACCTGCGCACGCTTTCCAATGCCTGGCATGTTCTTTTTTAAGATGTTGGGCCTTGACAAGCTTTTTCCTCAATATTTCCCCAGCCATTTTATGAGCGAGTGGGACCACGGGGAAACCCGTGAGGTTGATCAGGTTATGGGCGCTTTCTTTCTGATCCGCAGGCAGTTATTTAAAACTCTGGGCGGTTTTGATGAACATTTTTTTGTTTATTTCGAAGAGGTTGATCTTTCATATCGTGCTTACAATATTGGCTGGAAGACTATTTATCTTTCAGATGCCAAAGCCTATCATAAAGGCGGCGGCACCTCGGAGCAGGTCAAGGCAACCCGGATGTTTTACTCTTTACGCAGTCGCATACTGTATGGATATAAACACTTTGGCTGGTTTTCGGCAACACTTTTGATGGCAGGGACTCTTTTTCTTGAGCCTCTTAGCAGACTTGTACTGGCCATATGGAAGCGGTCTCCAACAGAGGCAAAAGAGACATTAAAGGGCTTTGTGCGTTTATGGGGGAGTATGCCGATGATGGTATTCTTTGCGAATAGTGGCAAAACAAAATGAAAATCCTCCTTCTTAGTCGTTACAGTCGTCTTGGTGCAAGCAGCCGGCTTAGATGCTATCAGTATTTGCCCTATCTAAAGGGTCAGGGCATTGACGTAACCGTAGCTTCTTTGCTGGGAGACGAATACATAAAAAACTTATACACGGGCAGGCGTGTCGATTTGTTATCTGTTATTGGCGCTTATGTCCGAAGGATTGGTTGCCTGCTCAAAAGTAATCGTTTTGATTTGTTGTGGATCGAATACGAAATCTTGCCTTGGCTTCCTGCGTGGGCAGAGAGGATTCTTGCTCGCTTTGGTATTCCCTATATTGTTGATTATGACGACGCTGTTTTTCACCGTTATGACATGCATCAATGGCGCATGGTGCGTAGAATATTGGGTGATAAGATTGATAAGGTCATGCATCGAGCAGCTCTTGTGATTGCAGGTAATAAGTACTTGGCGGATCGAGCAAGAAGGGCAGGGGCCAGATGGATTGAATGCCTGCCTACAGTGGTTAATTTGGAGACGTACCGTCCGAAACCACATCGCAAAAAACATGTGGTTAAGTTCGGTTGGATAGGTTCTCCGACCACTGCCAAATACCTTTATCTCGTAACTCATGCATTAGCCAGGGTATGCAGTGATATAAATGCACGGTTAGTTATCGTAGGTTCGGGACGAGTTCAATTAGATGGTGTCCCTACTGAGGTTCGGACATGGTCGGAAGAGACTGAGGTCGAAAATATTCAGGACTTTGATGTTGGCATAATGCCTATGCCCGATGATCCTTGGACACGCGGCAAATGTGGCTACAAGCTGATCCAGTATATGGCGTGCGGTCGGCCTGTGATAGCCTCTCCAGTAGGCGTGAATCAACAAATTGTTGAAGATGGCGCAAATGGATTCTTGGCTATAACTGTTTCTGATTGGGTTCGAGCACTAAAGACCTTGGGTAATGACTATGAACTGAGAGATCATATGGGCAAAGCTGCTCGGGCAAAAGTAGAATTCCAATATTCCTTACAGGTTGCTGCACCGCGTTTGGCGGATCTGTTGCGCAAGCTGGTCGGCGAGTTTGAGTAAATGTGCGGAATCGTTGGATTTATAAGTAAAAGAAAATTCAATTCTTTCAAGAGAATGCTTCCACAAGCTGTTTTAAGCCTGCATCATCGAGGCCCGAATGATTCGGGCTTTTTTTATGATAATGATATGGGTATTGGACTTGCTCACCGCAGATTATCAATTATAGATCTTTCCAGTGCCGGCCATCAACCCATGACAAGTGATGATGTATCCATTATATATAACGGTGAAATATACAATTTTAAAAAAATAAGAAAAATTCTTGAAGAATTTGGACATAAATTTAAAAGCAATACCGATACTGAGGTTGTACTGAAAGCATATCTGCAATGGGGGGTTGACTGCCTGGAAAAATTTATTGGCATGTTTGCTTTTGCAATATGGGATGGCAGAAAAAGACGCCTTTTTTTAGCAAGAGATAGAATAGGAATCAAACCGCTTTATTATCATTTCAGCAATGGCACTTTTTTGTTTGCTTCGGAATTAAAGGCTTTCATGGCCTTCAATATATTTAATAAAGATATTGATCCTGATTCCATTCCTCTTTTTCTTCATTACTTATATATACCAGCTCCAGGAACTGTTTTTAAAAACACTTTTAAGCTGCTGCCAGGCCATTTTCTTATTTATGAGAACAATACTATAAAAACCAATAGTTATTGGCAGTACCCTGATGTTAAAGGTGAACTAAATAGTTTTGAGATTAATGAAGAAGAAAAATTACAGCAGCTTGATGATCTTCTTACTCAGGCTGTTTCGGACAGAATGATCAGTGACGTGCCTCTGGGCGCTTTGCTTAGCGGAGGAATTGATTCTTCGATTGTCGTTGCTTTGATGCAAAAAGTAAATTCATCACCTGTTCGTACATTCAGCATTGGTTTTAAAGAAAAAGGATACAATGAGGCTAAGTGGGCAGCTAAAGTCGCAAGACATCTTGGCACAGATCACACAGAGCTTTATGTAACACCAAAGGAGGCCATTGAAGTTATTCCAATGCTTCCAGGAATATATGACGAGCCTTTTGCTGATTCTTCTGCGATACCTACTTTTCTTGTCAGCAAACTTACACGTTCACATGTAACTGTAGCTCTGTCTGGAGATGGCGGGGATGAACAGTTCGCAGGATATGTGCGTTACTGGAGTACCAAATCCGCTGTAAAAGGATTACGATATATCCCGGTACCGGTCAGGAAATTTATTTCCGATCTTTTAAAGGCTATTCCATTAAACTGGATAGAGTCATGCTACCTCCCGTTTAGGGATATTTTACCCCAACCATTTAGAGTGGCCAACTTCCCTGATAAATGGCAAAAACTGACGGGCATGATAAGCAAGACATTAATTTCAGAGCTGTACAGAATGACCATTTGTTACTGGTCAAAAGAAGAACTGCTGTCACTTATCGGAAAACAAGTTCCAGAGAGTCAATTTGAAAATACTTTTAAAGAAACCGATGGATGGCAGACTATTTCGAGGCTTATGAGAGTCGATCAAAAAACATATCTGCCTGATGCGATGTTAACAAAGGTTGACAGGGCCAGCATGGCCGCAAGCCTTGAGATTCGTGTGCCGCTTCTTGATCACCGGGTAATGGAATATGCTGCATCATTGCCTGAAAATTTGAAATACAGAAATGGTACCGGCAAGTATATTCTTAAAAAGCTTTTGGCTAAATATGTGCCCGGAGAATTATTTGAAAGGCCAAAGATGGGTTTTGGGGTTCCGATAGCTCACTGGTTGCGTAATGAACTGAAAGACCTTCTTTTAGATTATCTTTCTCCTGAGCATTTAAAAAAAGAAGGTTTATTCGATCATGTGATAGTTGAGAAAAAGATTAAAGAACACATGTCCGGCAGGATTAATCGCCAATATCAGCTCTGGGCACTTTTGATGTGGGAGATGTGGAGAGAGCAGTGGCTATAGTTTTCGTTCGGATTCCACAAGGCATGCGTAGGTTTTTTATATAAAAACATTACCTGTTACGGCTCAAAGTACTTCTGTGGACTCGCAGTGTTCCGGATCAATATCAAGAATCAGGGCAATTGACTTCTTTATAAGGTAGATTTCATCGTCTGAGATGTTTCCGATCTTTCCCACAAATCTTTTATGACTAATAGCCCTAATCTGAAAACAGTCAATTGCCGATTTTTTCTGCAGGCCATTGCTTGAGTTAGGTTCCAAAGAAACAAAAAATGGATTTTTTTTCCAATATGGACTCCAGGCAGTAACGGGCACAATAACAGCAAGTTTAAGATGCTTGTCATGGCCACCGTTTACTATGACTACCGGTCGTTTCTTCTTGATTTCATCCCCAATACTTGGATCAAGATTTACCCAATAGATTTCACCGGTTCTCAAAATCTTCACCTTCTATTGATTCAAAAACGTTATCATACTGCGCTCTACCGATCATCTCCATGGCTTCCGTCCTTTTTAATTCCCGGAGCCTTTTACGGTCTTGTTGCACTTTTGCATTGATTGCTTCTCGCATATACTCGCTTAGGCTTCTGTAATGCAACTCCTTATAGACCTGCTTCATGAACTCGTAATTTTTTTTGTCAATCTGAATTTTGGCTGGAATAAGCATATTACCCCCCTTTTTATCTAGTGCCCGAACGAAAAATAGATAGTTTTTTCAAGTTCAAGGAAGGCGAAAATTTTAACCACAGGAATACATTGAGTATTTTGAGGATTAAAATTTAAGCCTGACGCAGAAATTGGAAAAAATAGCAGTTTTCGTTCAGGCACTATCTAAAATACCATACTGTGGTTCCAGAGTCAAGGGTATAAAAGATGGGTGTATTTTAGGGGTATATAAACTATACCAAGATAGGAGCTTGGATTGAATTATTTCTTTTTCATATACCTGATAATTTTTCTTAGCATTGTATCAAAATCGGTTTTTGGCTCAAAACCTATAAGTTTATTGATTTTTTCAGTACCTGGTACTCTGCGCTGCATATCTTCAAAATCTTTGCCAAATGCCTCATCATAGGGGATCAGTTTAATACTTGATTTAGAGTCTGTTTCTTTTATTATTCTCTTCGCAAGATCAATGATCGAAGTTTCCTCAGTTCCACCCACATTGAATACTTCTCCGACAGCACCATCGTTCTCTACGAGAGCCATGAGTGCTTCAACTACATCTTTAACATATGTGAATGTTCGAGTCTGATTTCCATCACCATAGACTGTTAAGGGCTCGTTTTTTAAAGCCTGTGAAACAAATCTTGGGATAACCATTCCATATGCACCGGTCTGTTTTGGACCTACGGTATTAAATAGACGGGTTATAATTACCTGCAATCCAGTTGTTCTATAGTATGCGAGCGCTGTAAATTCATCCATAAGTTTTGTAGCTGCATAACTCCATCTGAATTTACTTGAAGGGCCGTATATTATATTGTCTGTTTCAACTAATGGGGCATGAAGATGCTTGCCATATACTTCGGATGTTGATGCTATAAGAACCTTTTTCTTAAATTTATCACATAGTTCAAGAACTTTTTCTGTTCCCTGGATATTAGTTTTTATTGATTCAAGAGGGTTGTTAAGTATATACTGTACTCCGACTGCTGCTGCTAAATGAAAAACAATATCACAGGTGCCTGTCAGTTCGAGCATTGTATTATGGTTTAGAATTGTATCAATATGGATGAATAGTTTGTTTTTGAAACGTTCATTTTCCTTAAGTTCTTTTATATTATATAGAGACCCGGTTGAAAGGTCGTCAATAATATATACTTCATCTCCTCTTTCAAGATACGCTTCAGCAAGATGAGATCCAATAAAACCTGCGCCACCTGTGATAAGAACTCTCATAAATATATCTCCTTGGTAAAAAATAGGTAACCGTTCACAGTTGTCGGTTCACGGTTCACGGTTAGAGAGCGATGAAGTCAGAAAACTAACCTTACATAAAATATAAACTTTAGTTCTCACACTTGCCTGCCGCCGGCAGGGCTGAATCTCTGGCTTCTTGTCAGCCTCTGGCTTATACGTTTTGATCAACAGTTAACCGTTAACCGTGAACCGACAACCTGAGTAGTTACATATATTATAATAATTAGTTAGGCAATCTTATTTTTTGTACATCACAGAAGTATTGCCAATCAGGTGGTTAGGCTGAAGGCTGAAGGAAACAGATGATTACTGAGTGTTATTCTCTATGTTTAGGACAAAATTTCCGGCTTCTTTAAGAAAATATTGACTTCTGGGAGTCTTTTTCCTAAAAGTCTTCAGTCTTCAGCCTAAGTAGTTAGGATAACTATAATGTTTTTTAACGATATCCCAGTATTATATTTTATCATTTTTTTGTCATTTTTTTTATGTCTGGCATTAACACCGGTTGTCAGGCTTGTTGCGATTAAAAAAGGGTGGATTGCTTATCCCACAAAAAATCGCTGGCATAAGAAGCCGACCGCTCTTTTGGGTGGTGTTGCCATATACCTTGGCGTAGCAATACCACTTTTTTTTATTGCTGATTTTTCCTCAATTCTACCCCACATTATGAGAACATCGGACCACATAGCTTTGCCTTCAATTGGTGCGGTTATCTGGATCGGGATGACCCTTCTTTTTTTTCTTGGATTAATAGATGATTTTATTCATATTAAACCTCAGACAAAACTGGTGGGACAGATACTTGTAGCTTCAATGGTTACTTTTTTAGGATTTCGTCTTCACTGGTTTTCATCCCTTACTGTGGATACTACTTTAACTATAGTGTGGATCGTTGGCATAATAAATGCTTTTAATCTGATTGATAATATGGACGGCCTTTGTGCGGGTGTTGGCTTTATTGCCGCTTCTTATCTGGCATTATTATATACAGGGATACTGCCGGAAGCTGCTCTTGTATCTGTAATAATTGCAGGGGCATTGGCTGCTTTTCTGTTTTACAACTTTAATCCCGCATCAATTTTCATGGGAGACTGTGGAAGTCTTTTTATTGGCTTTATATTATCTATGCTGTGCCTTTACTATCCGGAAGCAGGTGCAGCAAATGCAATGTCATTATATGCTGTTCCAATAATGATTCTCATGGTTCCTATCTTAGACACTTCCATGGTTACATTAATTAGAATCTTGAGCGGCCGCAAGGCTTCTGTGGGAGGAAAGGATCATACATCACATCGTCTGGTTATCATGGGGCTAAGTGAAAAAGGTGCAGTGCTGTTCTTATATGGAATCGGCGCGATATCAGGCATGGCAGCATTGTTTGTAAGCAAAAGCGATACATTAACATCTCCGGCAGTAATTATTCCGCTGGCTCTGTCAATTATTTTGATGGGAATTTACCTGTCCCAGATTCGCATATATCCTGAAAAGGAATTTTCAGCTTTACGTGGAAAATCTTATACTCCTGTATTAATAGAGTTGACCTATAAGCGGCAGCTTATGCTGGTAATTCTTGATTTCTGTTTGATAGCATTTGCATATTATCTTTCTTACCGTTTACGTTTTGATTCCAATGAGTTTTCTGTTTATTTCAAAGTATTCCTGGATTCGCTTCCGGCAGTAATCGCGTGCAAGTTTGTGGCTTTTTTTGTTATTGGAATTTACAGGGGCGTCTGGGGTTATTTGAGTACTAATGATATTTTAGTATATTTAAAGGCTTCTTGTTTAGCTACTATTCTCTCCATTGTTACAGTAACATATATTTACAGATTTGAAGCTTTTTCTAAAGGAATTTTTGTAATAGACTGGTTTTTAACTACCGGACTCCTCCTTGGCAGCCGGGTTTCTTTCATGCTTTTTAGCGATACTATGAAGAGAAAAACCCTTGCCGGTAAAACAGTTTTAATTTACGGCGCGGGCAGGGGAGGGGAGATACTGTTGCGTGAAATATTAAATAACAAAAGACTTAAAATTAAACCAGTTGGTTTTATTGATGATGATACATTAAAAACAGGAAAGACGCTTCAGGGTTATCCCATTCTTGGAGTGTTTAAAGACATTGAGTCTCATCTTGATAAATATAAAATAAGCGGAATGCTGATATCTTTCAATAATAAAGATCCGAAAAAACTTAAAGCTATTAAGGAGTTTTGTAAGGCAAAGGATTTGTTTTTAAAACAGTTTTCCGTTCATCTGGAAGATATAGACCTTGAGGTATGATATGAAGAATCAGAGCATTTTGAAAATTGAAAAGCTTTTAAAAAAAGGTGTTAACATACCCAATCCTGATAGTATTGAAATCGGCAGTGAAGTTGATACAGACAGAATTTCCAGTGAGGGTGTTGTTATTTATTCGGGATGTAAAATTTTTGGTGGTTCTACACTGATTTTAAAAAATACAAGGATAGGATATGAAAGCCCTGTAACCATTGAGAACTGCCAGATTGGTACGAATGTTGACCTTAAAGGGGGCTTTTTAAAAGAAGCTGTTTTGCTTGATAAAGTGAGCATAGGTTATGGCTCACATATAAGAGAAGGCACAATCCTTGAAGAAGAAGCAAGCATTGCTCACATGGTTGGGTTGAAACACACTATACTTTTACCTTTTGTTACCCTGGGCAGTTTAATAAACTTTTGTGACTGCTTTATGTCTGGAGGAACAAGCAGGAGGGATCATAGTGAAGTGGGGAGTTCTTATATCCATTTTAATTATACGCCAAACCAGGATAAAGCTACTGCATCTCTTATCGGCGATGTGCCCAATGGAGTTATGCTTAACCAGCGGCCGATATTCCTGGGAGGGCAGGGGGGGCTTGTAGGACCTTGTCGTCTCGCCTTCGGTACTGTAGTCGCGGCCGGCTCAATTTACAGGAAAGATGAATTAAGACCGGGACGTCTAATTTTTGAAGGATTGATGAAGAGCGGAAATATTGCTTTTACGTCAAGCATGTTTCGAAGTTTAAAAAGGATAATGGCAAACAATATAATCTATATTGCAAACCTTATAGCGCTTATGCAGTGGTATCTACATGTTCGTTCAAAGTTTATTTCAGATAATTTTCCCGATGTCCTTTTTGAAGGCCTTAAAGAAAAACTTAATATGGCAATTGATGAAAGGATAAGAAAGTTAAAGGACTTCTGTAAGAATCAACCTGGTTTTGTTGGAATTGAGGAATCTTTCAATAAAATGCGTTTAAATGAAGGTGACGGAAGCTTAAGAGATACTTTTCTAAAACATATTGATTCAGGTATACAAAAGTCAGGTGTGAATTATATCTCAGTAATAAAAAGGCTTGAGAATAAAAGCTCTGAGCTTGGGACAAAATGGCTTCAGGGGATAGTTGATAGCGTAACCGAGACAATAGGAAGAAATTTATGAGTAGTTTATTTGGCACCGACGGAATAAGGGGTCTGGCTAATGAATATCCAATGACTTCTGAAATGGCCATGAAAGTCGGCAGGGCAGTTGCATATTTTTTTAATAGAAAAGAAAAAGGCAGGCCAAAGATAATTATAGGAAAAGATACAAGAATATCCGGTTATATGCTGGAATATGCCCTGGTATCGGGAATTTGTTCCATGGGTGCAGATGCATACCTTGCAGGTGTCCTTCCAACTCCGGGAATTGCATATATAACAGCTTCAACTGATGCTGATGCCGGCATTGTTATCTCTGCATCTCACAATCCATTTTATGATAATGGGATTAAGATATTTAAGAGAGACGGTTTCAAGCTTTCAGATGAAAAAGAGGCTGAAATTGAAAAAATATTGTTGAGTGACGAAATATCTTCAATTAGCAGAAATATACGGATGACAGGAGGAGTGTATAGAATAGATGATGCAGGACAAAATTATATAGATTTCCTTTTGAGTAAAGTGCCGGAGAATTTTTGTCAGGGGCTGAAAATCATTATTGATTGTTCAAATGGAGCAACTTACAAGGTTGCTCCTGAATTGTTTGCCAGGCTCGGAGCAGAAGTTGAAACATTTTTCAACAATCCTGATGGAAAGAATATAAATGAAAACTGTGGTTCAGAAAATACCTCGGAATTAAGAAAAATCGTTTTGGAAAAACGCGCTGATATCGGCCTTGCCTTTGATGGAGATGGTGACAGACTCATTGCAGTTGATGAAGACGGCAATATTGTAACCGGCGATCAGATTCTTGCCATATGTGCAAAAAACATGAAAAAGAAAAACCAGCTTAAAAGCAATACCGTGGTCAGTACAGTGATGAGCAATATGGGACTTGGTATTGTATTAGAAGATATGGGCATTAAACATATTAAGGCAAAAGTCGGAGATCGATATGTTTTGGAGAGCATGATTCATTCAGGAGCTGTTCTTGGAGGCGAAGATTCAGGCCATATGATTTTTTTGGATTACCAGACAACAGGTGACGGTATTCTTACTGCATTGAAATTGGTTGAAGCTTTAAAAGATGAGTCTAAGCCTCTGTCTGAACTTTCCAGGATTATGGATGTGTTCCCTCAGATACTTATTAATGTTGAGGTTAAAAATAAGCCTGACATTTCATCTGTTCCGCAGATTACCGAGGCAATAAAGACGGCCGAAAAAAATTTAGCCGGAAAGGGAAGGGTGCTTGTTCGTTATTCCGGTACACAGCCCCTCTGCCGTGTAATGGTAGAGGGACCTACCCGAAAAATAACCGAGAAATATTGTCAGGAAATAGCTGATAAAATAAAGGAGCTGATAGGATAGTCATAAGTGCCTAAAGTATATTAAAGTGCCTAAAATGCCTAAAGTTAAGGTATTCTGCCATCTTATAACCTGCCTGCTCTGGCCTCAACTTTAGGCACTTGTAATTTGATTATCTTCTGTCCCCAAGTATTCTCAGCAACATAAGGAAAAGATTGATAAAATCAAGATATAATGAAAGCGCCCCTAAAATTGCACCTTTTCTAACAACCCCTGCGTCAACTTCTGCCGGCTGGGAAAGCGCCATGCGTTTCAGCTTTTGTGTATCATAGGCGGTCAAACCAACAAAAACCAACACACCGATATAGCTTATTATCATACTCATCCCGGAACTTCGGATAAAAAGGTTAACAACAGAAGCAATTATAATCCCGATAAGCCCCATGGCCATAAATCCACCAAGTGAGGTCAGGTCACGTTTGGTTATCATTCCATAAACACTGCAAGTAATAAAAGTTGCAGAGCATATAAAGAATGTGGAGGTTATAGATGAGCTGGTATATACAAGAAAAATAAAAGATAGAGTAGCTCCGTTTAATGCGGAATATAAAACAAACATAGCTGTTGCAGTTGAAGCCTGTATTTTTTGCACCCTTGCGCTCAGGAAAAAAACAAGGCCAAGTTCGGCTATAATCAGGCCAAAAAATACAAGTTTATTTCCGAATATGAGATTAGATAAGGTCTGGCTGTTTGATACATAGAATGCAACAAAGCCGGTAAGTCCAAGGCCAATGGCCATCCAGTTGTAAACGCTACGGATAAATTCATTAACCATTATATTGGCTTGCGGTTTGCTGTATGGAACTGAATTTTGCATATTACCTCCTAAACACGGTTAACAGCTTACGGTTAACGGTTTAAAAAAATTGTTAACAGTGAACGATTACACTTAGGGCTCGGTAAAAAATAACTTGGCATTTTTGCATCCCGACTTCACCATATCTTTAACCGATCTTCAATCGCAAAAGTCCTCGAAATAGCTCGCTATTCCTACGGTTTTGCTCAATCAGATCAATTAAATCTACGGCAAATTCGAGCGCAAATTCTACCAAGTTGTTTTTTACCGAGCCCTTAATTTAATATAATAACACATCTTGAGTCATTTTCAAGAAGTAAGATTATTTGAAGCATAACATTAAATATAAACTAATAACTAATTGAATAGTATATAAGTTTCATTTTTATATCCTGATCAACCTGTTAATCCTGTCAAAAAAAGTCTGCTATATGAAACCGGTTCAATTATATAAAAACCTTTGTGAACTCGCAGAAAAACTTGATATTGAGGTGTCGGAGCAAAACCTGCGAAAAACAGGAGTTAAGGCGAAAAGCGGGTTTTGCAAGGTAAAAGGCAAGAATCTTTTTATCATGGACAAAAATATATCTGTGCAGAAAAAAATTAGAATTCTTGCAGAGTTCTTAGGCAAAATGCCGCATGAAAATATATATGTCATGCCGGCTGTTCGCGATATTCTTGGT
>JAUWFS010000102.1:0-11453 GCA_030606805.1 Deltaproteobacteria bacterium | reverse complement strand
GGGTCAAATTTGTTCGATCTCAAATCACAAAAGTTGATGGAATAGCAGGCTATTTTGATATTTTTGTGATTTGAGATCGGGCAAAGGTGGCCTGAAGCTGTGATGCATAGTTGGGGAAGTTATTTCGTCCCCGTTCCTTAGCTTGTTAAAAATATATTCGCGGTCGGTTTATTTCATTAAGCTATTACATAAAATGAGTTTGTAAGTTTCTGATTGATAGGAATTAAGGAAGCAAAACTTGAGTATAATAGAACATAAAAAAAACGCTCCCAGAAAAATCAAACTTGGAATTATATCTGTTTCAAGCACTCGATCCTTAAAAGATGATAAAAGCGGATTATGGATAAACAATAGAGCCTTAAAAGAAGGGCACAAAGTTGTATTTCACCACATTATACAAGATGAAATACAAGCCATAACCGAGATAATACTTGATGTTATCCGCAGTCATGAACCTCAGGTTATATTAATGACAGGGGGTACCGGTATAAGCAGCAAAGATGTAACCATTGAAGCGGTGATTCCATTATTTGAAAAGGAGCTAACAGCATTCGGGCCGCTTTTTGCCCAGCTCAGCTTTGAAAAAATTGATTCCGCAGCTCTTTTATCACGGGCGACCGCCGGCACAATAAACAAAACAATACTATTCTGTCTCCCTGGCAGCCTTAAAGCATGCAAGCTCGCATGCAAGCATCTTATCTTTCCTGAATTAGGACATCTTGTGAAACATGCCCAGGAATGATTTCGTGTGCTTTGGGGACATTTAGCATCATTAGGTCTCGCTAAGACCTGGCGCAGATTAAAAGAGCGTTTCCATATACCATAACAATGTTCCATATTACGGGCTGAAAATTTTTTCCTTTCTTTCCGGTTCGGTATCATACAGACTAAAGTTTTCCATGTTCTGCCAGATCTTCCAGGCTGCTGCGATCTAAGAGCTTTATTTTCCGGCCATTTATTTCGATTAGATTCCGGCTGCTCATTTTTGCAAAAATTCGTGACAAAGTTTCAGGTATAGTCCCAAGAAGGCTGGCAAGTTGTCCCTTTGAAATCGGCAAGAAAATATTAGTCCCTGATTTTTGCTCGTCGGCAAGATATAATAGATAAGAAGATAGGCGGCCGGGCACCTCTTTTAAAGAAAGATTTTCAATCTGAACTGTAAATTCTCTAAGCCGCATGGAAAGAACTGCAAGCATGTTCATGGCCAGAGATGGGTTTGTGGTAATAAGTTCAACGAATGCGGTTCTTGGGAAAAAAAGGAGATGGCTTTTTAACATAGCCTGAGCATTCGCAGGGAATTCTTTCCCTGAAAAAACAGGGACTTCACCAAAAGGGTTTCCCGGCCCGTAAATGTGAAGGATCTGTTCTTTGCCGTTTATTGAGGCTTTAAAGATTTTAACCTTGCCGTCTGCAACCACATAAAATCCGTTTCCCTCATCTCCCTCTAAAAAGATTATTTCTCCTTTGCCATATCTTTTTTCAACTGCGATCCTCACTATCTCTTTTACCTGGTTTTCAGGCAGGCCGTTAAAAAGGGATGTGTCGGCGATTATTTCTAATATGTTTTTCATAAGTTAAAAATAGCAGCTTTTTTTGATTTAAGTCAAGGCATTGAGCCTATTTTATATGTAATATGCTCTTAACAATAGAAAATGATTCGTTAAAAAAACCAAAGGAGGAAGATTATGTTTTGTTTTCAATGCCAGGAGACAGCAAAGAACACAGGCTGCACAGTTAAAGGTGTTTGCGGGAAACCGGAAGATACCGCAAACCTGCAGGATCTTTTAATCTATGCGTTAAGGGGTATTGCCGTTTATGGTGAAAAGTCAAAAGAGCTTGGAACCCTGGACAAAAAAACCGGGTTGTTTGTTGCACAGGCGCTTTTTACAACCATTACCAATGCCAACTGGGATGATGACCGGTTTATTGCCATGATTAAAGAGGCTTTAAAACGCAGGGAAACGCTTAAAGAGAATTTCTTGACCGCATACAAGGAAAAATATGGAAAAGATTTTGATGAGAAGCTGCATGATTGTGCAACATGGTTTTCTGATGATGTTGCACAGTTTCATGAAAAAGCCAAAACGGTGGGCGTTCTTTCAACTGAGGATGAAGATGTCCGCTCTTTAAGGGAGCTTTTGATCATAGGCCTGAAAGGAATTGCCGCTTATGCGGATCATGCCGCCCTTTTGGGATTTGAAAAAGAAGACATATACGATTTTCTAATGGAAGCTCTTGCATCCACCACAAAAGATTTGTCCGTGGACGATATGGTCGCGCTTGTAATGAAAGCCGGAGAGATTGCGGTAAATACGATGGCATTGCTGGATGAAGCAAATACAACTGCTTATGGCAACCCCGAGATCACGGAAGTAAATATCGGTGTTGGAAAAAATCCAGGGATTTTGATCAGCGGTCATGACCTTAAGGATATGGAAGAGCTTTTAAAACAAACCAAAGGTACTGGTGTGGATGTATATACACACGGCGAAATGCTTCCCGCCAATTACTACCCGGCATTTAAAAAATATGATCATTTTGTGGGCAACTACGGTGGTTCATGGTGGCACCAGAACAAGGAGTTTGAATCCTTTAACGGCCCTATCCTTATGACTACAAACTGTATTATTCCCATGAAAAAGGATAATACATATCAAAGCAGGATCTTTACTACCGGAATGACAGGTTATCCGGGTGTAAAACATATACCGGACAGACCCAAAGGCGGCTCAAAAAACTTCTCGGAAATTATCGAACTTGCAAAAAAATGTGATGCGCCGACAGAACTTGAAACCGGCAAGATTGTGGGAGGTTTTGCCCATAACCAGGTACTTGCTCTGGCTGATAAGGTGGTTGATGCAATAAAATCCGGAGCTATCAAGCGTTTTATCGTTATGGCAGGCTGTGACGGCAGGCACAAATCTCGAAACTATTTTACCGAAGTTGCCAGGGCGCTGCCGAAAGACGCAGTTATTTTAACAGCCGGTTGTGTAAAATATCGATATAATAAGCTTGATCTCGGAGATATCGACGGAATTCCAAGGATTCTCGACGCAGGTCAGTGTAACGACTGTTATTCTCTTGCGGTTATTGCATTAAAGCTCAAAGAGGTCTTTGAGCTGGATGATATTAACGATCTTCCGATCTCTTTTGATATCGGGTGGTATGAGCAAAAGGCCGTGGCGGTTCTTTTGGCACTTCTTTTTCTCGGGGTTAAAGGTATTCGTCTTGGGCCCACTTTGCCGGCATTTATTTCTCCAAATGTCCTCAAGGTTTTGGTGGAAAAATTCGATATCAAACCGATTGATACCGTGGAGACCGATATCGAGGCAATGATGGAAGGAAAATAAAGAAGCGTGATTGATAAAAGGATTAGCCGATGAAAAGACTACGTAAAATCATAGAAATTGATGAAGAATTATGTGACGGCTGTGGCCAGTGTGTGCCAGGCTGCGCAGAAGGATCATTGCAGATTGTTGACGGTAAGGCAAAGATGGTTTCGGATAATCTTTGTGACGGTCTTGGGGCATGTATCGGCGAATGCCCCAATGGCGCCCTCAGAATTGTCGAACGTGAAGCCGAGGAGTTTGACGAAGAGGCAGTAGAAAAATATCTGGCAGAAAAAGAAACGGCAAAACAAAAGCAACAGCCGGTATTGGCCTGTGGGTGTCCGTCAACTAATATCCAGACATTTGCACCGATTTCATCATGCCGGGAAGCAAACATACCTGCCGGCTTTGAAGATAGTGAATCCGCCCTTTCTCACTGGCCGATTCAGATACGGCTGATACCTGCAACAGCGCCGTTTTTAAAAGGCGCAGATCTTCTTGTGCTGGCGGATTGCTGCGGTGTCGCCATTCCGACTTTACACAAGGATTTGCTCAAAGGCAGGGTTGTTATGATGGGATGCCCGAAATTTGACGACATTCAGGAATACGTCGAAAAGTTTGCCGATATCTTTAAAACTGCGGATATAAAAAGTGTTCTATCAGTTGTTATGGAAGTTCCATGCTGCTCCGGCTTGCCCATGATTGTCAAAAAGGGCATGGAGGCAGCAGGGAAGAATATACCCATAAAAGAGCTGGTCATCAGTACGAGGGGCAAAATACTGGAGCAAAAGTAAAATGTTTTTCGGGAACAAACTTGACCCAAATCTATGCGCCTACTTGGGGAAGTTATTTCGTTCCCGTTCCTAAACTGTTTTAATTTTATCGCATACAGAACTGAAAAACTCTTTAGACCAGATTTCAAGTGATGATGGATCTTTCAATAAATTCTTAACATCATTCTTGGCATTATTGAAGTCTGCGGATATAATCTTTTAAGGCCGTATTTCGCAGGGCCAACAGCACATTAAATACCTCCAGTATGTTAGCAATGCACTAACATACTGGAGGTTTGTCAAGGTATAATTTTCAACCAAATTGATGAAAATCAAGCGGTGGACTCAAGGGGACATCTTAACTATTTAACTTGATTGGGAGAAGGGCTAACCCGTTACAATATGTTTATCTAATGCGTCTAATAAGTTAAAAAGTTAACTGCGTTCTCTCTGTTTCCCCCAAAAAAAATATTTCAATCCAGATCCGAAACTTTCACAACCTGCCTGTATTCAACGCCTTCAAATTCATCAAAATGCGCTTTGCCGCATTTGATTTTTCTTTTCTCGCTGTCTTTCAGCTCCTGATTTTCAGATTTGGTTTCCGCTACAAAATAGACAGTTTTCTCGTTTTTCTTTATAAGCGCCCAGTCAGGAGTATAGTTTCCTATAGGAGTTTTTATTTTAAACCAGAACGGGAGTTTGAAATAGAATTGAACATCTTCACGTATTTCGCACTCTTTTGCAAACTGATATTCAACGTGTGAGTCAAGAGGCACCATGTTGCCAAATATTGTTTTTTCTTTTTGAGAAATATAAAATGTCATATCGTTAACATGAATTTCATAATCCTCGAAAAGCTGCATTTCATATTCAACATTCCCGATTTTTTCATATTTGATACCGTCAATAATGAGTTCGTTTAAGGCTTCTTTTATTTGAGCAACCGCATTATCAAGAAACAACTGAGGATTGATAAGGACATTATTAAGCCTGCCTGATTCGCTAAGTATTCGCAGGATGGTTGAGCGGGTTAAACCTGTCCTGCTTTGAATATATGCCGGCACGTCAGGAATTTGAAAAGCCTTGTCCCAGAGAATTGAATAGCTTGAAACAACATCGCTGATAATGCCGCCTTCATCAAATTTTACAGATGATTTGGTGGATTTTATAACCGCCTTTTTTATTTCAGGCATGTTTCTGATTGCTTTTGACGCTTTATCAACAAGCTCGCCGGTCTCATAAATGACCTTGTATTTTGTGTGGTGTTTTATTTTATCCCAGAGTTTTTTGAAATTCTCATCAAGTTCAAACCCCTTACGGTATTTTACCTTTTTTCTCTTTTTCCTGTTTTTAATTCTACCTTTGAATGAGACTCCGCACTCATTTTCTATTTCATTTTGAAGCTGTTTTGCAAAGTCTTCATAACTTTCATTTGCAATAACAGTTAGTTTGTTTATCACAGGATTCTGAATTCTCAGGCCGGACTGGTCAACCGCAAGCCTTAAGCCTCTTCCTATTTCCTGCCTTTTTTTTAAATCAGAACGGGTTTCATTCAATGTGCAGATCTGAAAAACATTCGGGCTGTCCCAGCCTTCGCGCAGTGCGGAATGGCTGAATATAAACCTTAACGGCTCATCAGTGCTAAGCAGCCGTTCCTTATCCTTCATTATCAGTTTAAAAGTGTCAATGTCAGCCTGTGATTTTGCCGCTTTCTGAGTATCCTTGAATTTACCTTTTTTATCCTGTGAAAAATATCCATTATGAACATCTTCAACAGAAAAAGGTATCAGACCACGGAAAAATGCATCCCGTTCAGTTTTTCGGCAATATCGTTAAGCCCGTTTTTTTTCTGAATTTTCCGCAGGTTGCTTAAAATCCGCTCTTTAGAAATATCAATTTTGTTGCCGACTCCATTTTCATTAAAAAGTTGACCGTATTCAGAGATTGAAAAGCCAAAATCCCCTTGGTTTAAAGGCTGGCCTTCAAAAAGATTTATTATGGATTTTACAGCATCGAGTTGGTACTGCTGGTTGGGGTCAAAATGAAGTTTCATCGTTTTTCTTCAGGCCTTGGTATTTTCACTATAAACTGTTCCCCATCTATATCGTTGTTAAATTCAATGTCCGGCTGTTCATCCAGAGCACGCCTTATTCCAGTTCCAAGACCACTAAAAGGCATTGTTTTCTGGCTAAACGCAACTAATTGATTGTTTCTAATTACAGGATTTCCATATTTTATGTCCTCAACGGTCAGGCTGTTTGGTAATTTCCCAGGACTAATTATTTCTATTCTCTTATCAAATATCATTAGCCTGATAGGTGCATTTTTCAAATAATCCCTGTGAACAAGCGCGTTTATTAACAGTTCTTCAAGAGCAATTTTTGAAATTTCAAGAATTCCAGGGCGGTTAAAGTCTTGTCCCTGTTGTGAATGTTTCAGATTGCTTGAAAAAAAGTCCATTCCCTTTTTAAATAAATCAGGAACCGTACCGATCAGGTCATCTGGTTTGCTTCTATAATCTTTTCCTGAAATTTTATTTCCGAAAAAAGACACTGTTTTTATACAAAAGGCAGGTTTAAAGCTTTGCGGCGCTTTGCCAAAAAATAATAATCCAGCCAATGTCAGCTTATCATTTCTTAATATCTTTTTTGCTTTTAAAGCCTGTTCAAAACTCAAACCCTTTTCTTCTATTGGTCTGCCGAATTCTTTCCAGAAAAAATCCCTGAACCTTCCTTCATCTATATCACTTATTGAGGTGTCAAAAACTTCCATTTCATCAGCTAATAAATGACTCCCCCCCTGATAAAGACGAATCATTTCCGCATTGTCGGTAACCCTTCTTTTATCCGGGCCTTGTTTAACGAATACATAACCATTTTTGTCTTTATACGGTTTATTAATTCCCTCATCCATATAAACAACCAAAACTTTTTTCCCTCCGTTGTTGTCAATTGATACAACTTCCGTAGTTATATAAATACCAGGAATAATATTAGCTGTAGCAATATTACTTATGCTGTTGCTGTATTGTTGGATATTCTCATATGTAAGCCCAACAATGTCACCGGTTTTATCTTTCACTCCAAAAAGAATTATGCCGCCCATAGAATTTGACATGGCTATCATTTCACCGGCGATTTTATCAGGACGCGGCATTTTTTCTTTAAACTGTACCTTGCTTGTTTCACCGGCATTAATAATATCAAGAAGCTCAAAGGCGTTCATTTTTTTATACTCCATAATTCATATATGTTTTTACGGCGGTTGAAAGCTTCTTCTCCGCCTTCCATTATTGTAACAATTTGTTTCTGTGTGTCATAATTGTCAATCGTTCCATCATGAACTTCAATTTTTGATTCCGAATATTTGCATGATAGTATCTTTTCACTGTCGCCAAGAACCGGAATATTCGCATTATGTGTTGCAAAAACGAACTGCATATTGCCTTTTAAAGATTTTATCGCCTTTATAACATCTTCATAAATCGTCTGGTTATCCAAATCATCTTCCGGCTGATCAATTATCAACACATTAGTCTCTTTTTGAGCAAGAAGGAATAGTATCAGCGCTGTTGCTCTTTGTCCGAGAGAATGGTCTTTTAACGGTTTGTTATTATAGTTAATTATAAACTTATCTTCCACACGAAATGAAATTAAATTAAAAATATTGTCTTCAAACCGTTTTTTAAATTCAGCTAATAAATTTTCACTTATATTAAGATTTGAATTCAGATTTTTCATATCTCTGTATATTTCAATAAAATCTGTGTATGATGATTTAATTGAATTATAAGTTGCTTCTCTTATACCGCTTCCTTTAAAAATTTGTTTGAGTTTATTTAAAAATTTATCTTCTCTTCCTTTGTATTCAACTGTAATTGAAAGTGAATTTTCGTATTCATTAATTCTTTTTACCTCTTTTTTCAGTATCTTATATTCCTCATGCCATAACTTATTCAGTTCGGATATTTTTTCGTTTAAAGAAGTATTATATTCAGTTTTTTTCTTTTCAGACTTTTCTATCTCAATAAGCTTTAATCTGGATGTTTCAATTTGACGATTAAGTTTGAGAAAGTCATCAGGATTAAGGTTTGGGATGTCCATTTCTCTTTTAATTTTAGCGAAATCTTCTTTAAGATTTTCCTTTTTTTCATTTAATTTGTTGAAAAGTTCAACAAATGCGGTTTCATACTTTTCTGTATTTGCTTTAATTTCATTTAATTTATTGAATTCAATTGCAAGCTGCCTGAACAAGTTATCAGCTTTGCTAAATATTTCTTTGTTTTCTTCGGACTCAAAACCGGTTTGATTAAAAAAAGTTGCGTAGTCATTTATCAACGATTCGGTTTCATTTTTAAATTTTGATATTTCACTTAAAGATTCCTTAAATCTTGAGATATCGGAATCGAATCGGCTCTGCTGACGCAGTTTGTCTTCAACCCCTTTCTCTTTATACACAGCGATCCGGTATTTTGCCTTCTCGACAACTTCATTTATCTCTTTCTTTAGTTCATCAATATTATCAAGCTTTTTAGAAGCTGTGATAATATTTTCAATTTCCGCAATTTTACTGGATGTTTTTGATTTGATATTTTCAAGTTTGTTTCCAATAAGCTTTTTGACGAGGTCTGCTTCAAAATCAATATTTTTATTAGAAAGGTCTTTTTGGCCGAAATAAACCGGTGTTTTAAATACAGTATCAATAGATGGAACGTCTATACGGTTTCCATTTTCATAAATATCTTCCTTTTGACCATATATTTTTTCGATTCGGTATTCCCTTTTATGTTCATTAACAACTATAGTTATTACTTTGCCGCCACTTTTTAACACATGCTCAATAAGGCTGTTTTTATATTCTCTGTCACTTGCCTGATTGCCCAGTGAAATTCCAAGTGTGTAGCGAAGTATTTCAAGAACAGATGATTTGCCACTACCCCTGATACCGATAAAATTATTCAGTTCAGGAGAAAAATTTATTTCTGTCCTGTCTAATAATCCGCCCTCAAAAGAAATTGATTTAATATAAGCGTTATTAATTTCAGGTTTTTCTGTTGAGATACGGTTTTCTCTATCGGTTAAAGCATATTTTATAGCTTCAAAATTATAATCTCCTATTTTTATATAAGATTCTTTCCTGGTTTTGACACCATTTTCATCAAACTGCTTACCGGGAACCCCAACTTCATCAAGCTTTTTAGGGTCTGAACCTTCAAGAAAAACAGGTATGTTGTTTTCACCGTTGAACCATGTAACAAGTTTGTTTCTTAAAGCAATTGTTCTTAATTTCTGAAATCCCAATACATTTTTCTTAAAATGCTCATCAGTTGCGATTTGCGTTATCCTGCCACCGTCAAGTTCATTACAAAAACCGCTTTTTTGTTCAATATGCGCCATAATGACAAACGAATCCCGGCGGGCTTTTCTGTGTTCTTCCAGTTTTTTAAATAAGTCAGAAAGACTGTATTTGCACGGGGTGTTTTTATTTTCACGATTGGCAACACCTTCAAATGCGGAATTAAGAAACTGTTCGATAAAGTTATCACCATTTTTTACCCAGGAATCATAATCAAAAGCAATTAAACAATGTATGCCGTTTGAGCCGTCATTTACGGAAAGCTCCACACCCGGCAACAAATAAATGTTTTCCTTAAGGCTTTTCTTTTTAAGAGCTTTATATTCGCCCAAGTCAAATTTATTATGATTTGTAATTTGGCCAATTCCAACATCATTTTTCTTGAGCTGTTTGATGTAATTATTTATAAATTCATTTTCTTCACCATTATAGTCAAATTCCTTATCGGCCATTGTATGAAGGTGAAAATCAGCTTTCAGCCACACGCTACCGTTTTTAAAAACACTCATGCTTTCCTCCAATTTCACACCACCTTAAATTCAATGCCGGCATCTTTCATTTGCAGCAAAGTATTTGTTTTTAACTGGTCGTTGTTTTTAAACAATCTGTCAAGGGTGATAAATATTTGCGGTTTGTCTTCAAGGATTGAATCAACTATCTTTTCATCAATCTTTGAAAGCGCAATAACCATTTCACCGTCATTTATCCTGTAATAATCGTTGGTGCTTTCAATTGTTGAATTGAGGTTGCGGCCTGACTTGAGCAGCAGTTCAAACAGCATGTTTTCTTCTGTGGCATCTTTTTTTACGGAATCAAGGTGAAGCTGCATATGTTTTTCGAGCTGCTTGCCATTTTTTATATTGTCTCCTCGCCAGATTTTAAAATTTGACGACTGGAGCTTGAATACTTTGAATCCCAAATCCTGCTTTATTTTTTCAAAAGGGAGTTTTCCGTTTTCACTCTTTTTTATCTTTTTTATAACGCGTCGGATACGTTCCTTGCCAATGTCGGCAATGGTTTTGTAGCCTGCTTTAAAAGCTTCAGATTTTTCGTCGCATTTTTCGGGAAGTTGGACACAGATAAACTTGCGGTTGCCGTTGTCTTGTTTGTTCAGGTCGAGTACGGCGTGGGCGGTTGTGCAGGAGCCAGCAAAGAAATCTAAAAATATTCCCTCTATATCATCCGCCACCTGAACAAGATATTTAATTAGCTTGACTGGTTTAGGGTAACTAAACTCAACTTCCAATTCTTCTAATGACTTGCTTGCTTCCTGAACTGTACCCATGTTGCGTAGTATAGTTAAAACATGGCTTTGTTGTTCCAAGCGTTTCTTTTTCACGATGATAGCACCAGTATCCGATAAGTAGAATGTGGTTTCTTGCCCTTTTGTATCAGTAACTGGCTTAAGCTCATTGTCTAAGAATCGGGTAAAAATGTCTTTGGAACTCCACCCGCTTGATACAGTAACCTCATTTTGTGTTTTATAATCTTTTACATTGATGGTAGCATTTAATTTAGGCCAGAAATCTTCCTTTGGTTCAATTTTCCCTTCTTTGAAACTAGTAGGAAACCCTTCAGGCAGTTTTATAGAACTTACCGGATTCCCTGGGCCATTTTTAACAATGGTATTTTCAATGTAATCTTTGTATAGTTTGCTGCTTTGCGGAATATTTGGGTCTATTACAGGCGGGTGTCCAATCTTTTCTTCATTCTTGGCATACATTAATACATACTCATGATTCCTTTTTATTCTACTCTGGTTGTCAATATTGCCTTCATTCATCCAGATGAAATTTGCTATAAAATTTTCTTCTCCGAATATTTCATTCATCAATAAACGTAGGTTGTGGAATTCTCGATCATCAATACTTACAAATATAACCCCGTCATTTTTCAACAAATTTCGTGCCAGAAAGAGTCTCGGATACATCATGGAAAGCCAGTTGGAATGATAATGACCGCTGTCCTTGCTGTTTTTCCGGAACAACCCTTCACG